>DAOWCC010000061.1 GCA_030639665.1 Elusimicrobiota bacterium
CTTGGTTTTATTATAAGTATTACCATTTTAGCCTCTTTGCTTATTGCTTTAACTTTAACGCCCATGCTTAGTTCGCGCTGGCTTAAACCTTCCAAGCGCAATCATAAAAACAAAGCGGTATCAAAGATTTTCCTTTGGGGCGAGGCAGTGTTCGGTTCAATTGAGAATATTTATGAAAGAATATTAAATTTTTCTTTGACTAATAAGAAGAAAGTTTTACTTCCGTTAATATTTATATTTGTTCTGAGTTTGGGTTCGGTTAAATTTATGGGAACAAGTTTTTTCCCCGATTTGGATACGGGAGAATTAAGCATTACTTTTTTACTCTCGGAAAATTCAAGAATTAAAGAAACTGAAAAAATCGCGCTTAAAGTGGCGGAGTTTTATAAAAAATTTATTCCCGAGACGAGAGATTATTATAGTTTTGTGGGGGAGTCAAAAAAGGGGACGGGACTTCTTCTGGGAATGGATGAAGGTGCTAATGTGGGAACATCAGGGACAAAGCTTGTTTCTAAAAATCATAGAAAAAGGTCTGCCGAAGAGGTTGCCAATGTTTTGCGGTCAAAAATCAAAGAAGTTCCGGGAATTGAAAAAGTTTCAGTTTCGGCCACTACTCCGATAAAAAGGATGCTTTTGGGCGGCGGGAAACAGATTGAAGTTGAGATAATAGGCCATAGTTTGACGGAAACCAATAAATTGGCAAAAAAGTTAAAGCAAATAATGGAAAAAATTCCCGGCGCGACTGATACAAGAATATCCCGTAAAAAACAGCGTTTTGAAATGCTGGTGAAGGTGGATAGGCAAAAAGCGGCTCAACTTGGAGTGAATGTCGCGAGCGTGGCGACTGTTCTGCGTTCAAATTATTATGGTTTTACCGCTTCCAAATTTAGAGATGCGGGAGATGATTTTGATATTTTTGTTCAGCTTAAGGAAGAAGATAGAAAGACTTTGGATAATATAGGTGATATTAATATCCCTTCTATGAATGGTTCGCTTATAAAGTTGAAAAATATATCTAAAATTAAAGAATCTTTGGGCCCCGTTTCAATAGAGAGAAAAAATAGAGAGAGAATAGTTAGAGTCGGTTGTGATGTTTATAACAGGCCTTTGGGCGATGTGAAAAACGATATAGAGAAAGCGATGTCAAATTTAAATATTCCTCCGGGCATTACGGTTGAATTGGGAGGAGAGGCTGAAGAACAGAAAAAAGCGTTTGACGATTTGTTTTTGCTTCTTTGTGTAGGTATCACTTTAGTTTATATGGTGCTTGTCAGTCAGTTTGAATCCTTTAAAACTCCGTTTATAATATTTTTCTCCGTGCCATTTACTTTTATTGGAGTTATTTGGGCGCTTTTATTAACACAGAATACCTTAAATTTAATGTCTTTTATGGCGCTTATAATGTTGATGGGAGTAGTTGTAAACTATGCCATTGTTCTGGTTGATTATGCCAATATTTTACGAGCGCGAGGCTTATCCTTAGCGGATGCGATAAAGCAAGCGGGCAAACACAGGCTTAGGCCTGTTTTAATGAGTTCGTTTTCAGCTATTTTTGCAATGCTGCCTTTAGCGATATTAAGCGGTGAAGGCTCTGAAATGTGGCAGCCTTTTGGCATAACCGCGGTAGGGGGACTTTTAGTTTCAACCATAGTTACCTTGGTTTTGGTTCCCGTTATTTATGTTATTTTTAATAAAGAGAAAAAGGGGAAAATATAATGAAAATAGTGGTGATAATTCACAATGTCGCTATAGGAGATGAGGTGATGGAGTTTTTAGAGGGAGAAGGGATAAGTTCTTATACTTGTTGGGAGCAAGTTACGGGAAAAGGTAAAATCAGCGGTCCTCATTTGGATAGTCATATTTGGCCGGCCAGCAATTCCATTTTAGCCATAGCTCTGAAAGACAATCAAAAGGATAAAGTTGTTCTTGGAATAAAAAAAATGAAGAAAAAATTTGCCAAAGAAGGGCTTAAGGCATTTGTTTTGCCTTTGGAAGAAGAAATTTAGTTTTAATTTCCAAATAGACCGGAGAATTGAAAATTCTAAGGAAGGCATATGAAAACACTTAAAAAAATAGCGGGCAAGTCCGCCAGAATATTATTGAATCAAGTTTTAAAAAATCCGAGTTGTAGGAATATCGCGGTGAAACAAGCGGAAAAATTGATTTATAAAAGCACAATGAAAGATATCTCTTATCCTGAAGCGGTGCGCGAGGAAGTTTTTGAGAATGTTTGGACGGAAGAATACTTAAAAAAGGAAAAATCAACAGTGTCGTGATAAGTCGAGTATCCGTTGAGCTGCTTATTTGTTTGTGGGAGAATATCTTAAATCGAAAAGGGAGGGAATATTATGGAAGAGTTTTTGAAAAAAGCTTTTAATTTGGGGCTTGGAGCGTTTGTTGTAACTAAGGAGAAAGTTGAAGAGGTTGTGGATGAATTGGTTAAAAAAGGTGAACTTGGCCACGAAGAAGGTAAAAAATTAACAGAGGAGTTAATGGAAAAGGGCGTTAAAACAAAAAAAGAATTAGAGAGTCAGATTGAGAAAATGGTTGCGAAAGGTATGGAAAAAGGAAATATAGCCACACAGAAAGAGCTTGATAGCCTTAAGGCGGAAATTAAGAAGTTAAATGAGGAATTGCAAAATAAGAAGTAATAAGTATTTATTGTAAGCTCCATTTTTTTAGGAGCTTTCTTACATATAGTGGGGGAATGAAAAAATTAGTCATTCCCCCTTATTTAAATTAACATAAAAGATATTTTTAGTTTTTTTAGTTTTATTGAGGGGGGTATGATTTAGAATGATAAAATCCATGTATAATAGGTTTTTTAAGATTTCCCATAATGTTCAGAGGCTGAATAAAATTCTGCAGGTTTTAGCTAAATACGGGTTTGGCTATTTTGTTGACCGTTTAAGTCTTGAAGAAAGCGTTTTTGGTAAGAGAATTATTCCTCTTAAATCCATTGAAAAATTAGATATATTGAATATGTCAATGCCTTTTAGGATTCGCAGAGTCTTGGAGGAACTTGGTCCTGCTTTTATCAAATTGGGGCAAATATTAAGCTCGCGTCCCGATTTGATTCCGCTGGAATTTTGTGAAGAGTTTAAAAATCTTCAAGATAATGTTTCTCCTTTTGAATATGAAAAAGCGAAAAAATTAATTGAGAAAGAGCTTTCAGCTCCCATTGCTGACTTGTTTAATAATTTTTCCATTGCGCCCATGGCTGCGGCGTCATTGGCGCAGGTTTATTCCGCTGAATTGAAAAGCGGTGAAAAAGTTGTCATTAAAGTGCAAAGGCCGAATGTGGAGAAAATTATAAGGGAGGATCTTGACCTTCTTTCCGGAATAGCCAAGCTCATAGAAAAACATATTGATGAAAACAATCTGTATAATCCCATTAGAGTGGTGGGAGAGTTTAGGAAAACAATTTTAAGGGAAACGGATTTTAGTATAGAAGCGCGAAATATCGGTAGATTTCGTAGAAATTTTGAAAATGACGATAATGTGTATGCGCCGAAGGTCTTTAAGGATTTATCTACCAAGAAGATTTTAACAATGGAGAGAATTGAGGGCATAAGAGCGACTGATATGCTAAAGTTGAAAAAATCAAATCTCGATATGAAGATGATAGCTTCAAATGGAGCTAATTCCATATTGAAACAAATTTTTATGGATGGGTTTTTTCATGCCGATCCTCATTCCGGCAATATATTTGTTTTGGAGAATAATAAAATCGTTTTTTTAGATTTTGGAATGGTTGGGCGTATTAATGAAGTGACAAAGGATCAGATTTCCAATATTTTACATGCGGTTATGGAACGCGATATTAAAGAAATAGTGGAAATTTTTATATCGTCGGGTTTGGTTGATGAAAATGTGGATGTCAATAATTTTGAATTGGATATGCGGGAATTTGTGGAGCAATATTATGAAGTTCCGTTGAAAGAAATGAAAATGGGGCAATTTTTATTGGATATAATCAAAATTGTTTCTCGAAATAGAATACAAGTGCCGCCTATTATTTTTCTTATAACTAAGGCCCTTGTAACGATTGAAGATATTGGCAGAAAATTGGATTCCGATTTTAATTTAACCGTTCACTCTAAACCCTTTGTGGAAACTCTGGTAAAACGGAAGTATCAGCCTAAAAAAGTTATAAATGATATAAAAAAATTAACAAGGTTGTTTTATAAATTCGCTAATTCATTTCCAAAAGACATAGCTTTAATCTTGAGTAAAATAAAAAAAGGAACAATAAAGATAGAGTTTGAGCATAAGGGTTTGGAAAATTTAATTCATCAAATGGATAAAGTAAGTAATAGAATTTCTTTTAGCGTGGTTGTTGCGGCATTGATTATAGGTTCATCCATAATAATGCAAAGCGATAAGGGAGCGATGTTATTGGGTTTTCCGATATTGGGAGTAATCGGTTTTGTGGTTGCCGGCATAATGGGTTTATGGCTGGCCATAGTGATATTAATATCCGGTAATTTATAATCAAAAAATACTTTTTAGATTTTCTCTAAAAATTTTATATCACCTCAGCTATTTTGGCTGCCAAGCTGATTTTCTTTATCTTTAAACTTTTAAAAAAATTGTATACATTGCCCGAAAGGCCTATGTATTTGTGGGACCTTAGAACCTTGCGAATATGCGGCATGCAATGTAAAATTGTATCTATAGAGCTTTAACCTGTAATCTTTCGATAGAGGCGAGAGAGTATCCACGACCGGGCCTTTGAATCCGGAATCACCAGGGAAAATTATCCGTCCTATGGGACGGGATGATTTTTTGCGGTTGTGGTTTATTTACAGGTAAAATTGAAAATGATAAAACGATTTAAAACAAATATATTTCTTTTGATTGGATTATTCAGTTGCGGATCTTTGTTTACGCAGGCCGGCAATATTGACTATAAAAGCGCGGATAATAATTTGGTGGATCCTGTTTATCAGGATTATATATCAACTGTTTTGGATTATTCAACTTTGCCGATCGCGAAAAACCCTTCGGATTTCAGAGATTCGCTTGGTCCCATAAAAAAAGGGCTAAAGAATTATTTCTTAACTTCAAATAAAAACGGCTTGTATTCCGCTGTGATTAAACCGCGAACTAAAAGAAAGACCGAGGAAAAAGTTAAATCGGTGATTAAGGTTGTGGCGGCCAAAACCTCAAGTAAAAAAACATTTTTCGTAAATCCTTTGTTTTATAAAGTTAAATTCGCTAATGAGGCAGGCAGGATTGATTCCAGAGTTCTTCCTTTGGATTTCTATAATGCCGCCAATCATATGAACTATGTTTTTATCCAGATTTTGTTTAGGGGAGAAGATTCTTCCGATTTTGTGGATAAAATTGCTGAAGAAGCCTTTTTTAAATTCGCCGGAGAAAGAAAGGTTTTAAGTAAAACCGGAAAGACTGAAAAGATTCTTATTTTGGGTTGGGTTCCCTATAATGGTTTTGAGACCATTTCCAAAAAATCCGAAGTTGTCAAAGTATCATTTGAGAAATCAAAAATTGATTTTTCCGCTATGACGGATATAAGCTTTGTTTTAAAGCTTCCTTATCGAGCGGAGCACTCGCCTTTCATATCTTCTTTCTTGGAAGATATAAGTAAAAAAACAGGTTTTATGCTTAATAAAACCGCGCCCATTAAACAGAATTACAGCATTATGCTTGTAACCGGAAAAGTTCCTATTGATAAAATTCGAAATGTATATCAATCACCTTTTGTTATTCAGGTCAAACTCACAGAACAATCCATATAAACAGCAGGTCGAGATTAAGGTCAAGTAAGTAATGAATATTTAACCTTAGATGGCTCAGCCCTTTGTCCCTTTATAATTAATATATATAATATCAAGTTAGAAAGCATGGTGTGACAGATTGAGGCTAAGGCTTTTTCGTTTTTTCTTAATCTCAATCTTAATTGATTGGTTTTAGTCTTGAGATTAGTCTTAATCTTGATCTTGACCTGTCGTTACTTAAGGAGAATATAAATTGAGAAAAGGTTATAGAATAATTTTTCTTGCTGTTTTTGCCATTTCACTGCTTGCGGAAGTTCTTTTGTTTTTATTTTCACAGGTAAAAAGCATAAATTTAATGCTTAAAGATGATTTTAGAATTGTTTTCATCAAGAGCGAAAAGACAAAGCTTTCGGTAGAGGACATAACAGCTAATTTGGAAAAGCTTGAAGGCGTGAAGGAAGTTGTTTATGTCGGCAGAGAGGAAAGATTGAAAGAGCTTTCTGAAGCTGACAGCGACTTTTCAGAAATTATAACTCTTCTTGGCAGAAATCCCATTCCCGACACATTTGAGATTATATTGGATGAAACTCTTTTTGGGGATTTGGACTCTTGGATATCCATTGCGTGGAAAACGGAAGGCATTTCCGATATAAAATATAAGCCTTTGGAAGCCTATGTTATTTTGCATACCCTCTTTTACAGTCATTTTATTTTCATCGCTTTTATCATAGTGATTCTGTCTTTGATAATAATGGCCATTATGGTTTTGATGTATAAGTTTACTCCGCACAAAACCGTGAAAAATTTTAAAAGGGATATAAGGTGGTTTCTTGCCGGCTCCCTGGGTTCTGGTATAGCGGTTTTTGCTTCTTATGCGATAGTTTATCCCATTAAATATTTAAGTCCCATTTGGTCGTGGCCCAATCCTTTATGGCATCTTTTAATTGTATTTTTCGGCGGTTTTATGGCTTGGACGATTCATCAATGGAAGATCACGCATTAAATCAGCGCGACAGGCAACGGTGCGGCAGTGTGGCAGATAGCAGCAAGACTCTTTGGTTTTTGAAATAAGAAGCAAAAAAGAGTGTGAGAGTGAAAGTAAAAAACAATTTATGAATTTACGAGCTTATGAACTTATGCGAAACAGTATTTGGAAAAAACACGGGTTAAAAATAGGGAGTATCGCTTTCGCGTTATTTTTCATGGTTTCCGCTTTATCGCCCGCGGTTTACGCGGCAAGTAATGTTAAAAAACAGAAACGCAAGCTTACCAATATACAGAAACAAATTGAATTAAAACAGAAAGAACTTAAAAAATATAAGAAAAAAGAAGACTCGGTAAAAAAGGAAATAAGAAAGCTTAGGAAAAAAGAAAGACAAGCTCTTTCAAGGCATAGAAAACTCAATAAGATACTTTCCGATACAAAGAAGGAAAGCAAGGTGGCAAAAACAAAATACAGTTCTTTGCGCGCGGCATCCAAGCAATGGACTAAAGCGCTTGAAAACGAACTTATCTTTTATTTTTTTAATATGAAGAAAACTTCGGCTTATTTCGGCAGAGAAGATTTGGCGGCGGATGTTTCCCTTAAAGCCATAATGCGTGAAAAAGTTTTTCTTGTGCATAAAGCAAAGGGCACTTCTTTAAAAATGAAAAAGGGTATTTTAAAGCTCAAGAAAAAAGACAGCGAGCTTAAAAGCAAAAGAAGAACCGTTATCAGAGAGCGCAGAAATCAGAATAAGCAGGTAGCCAGAAAAAAATCCGAATTAAGCAAGGTTGAAAAAGAACATAAGAGAAAGCGCGCGGAAATTGACAAACTTAAAAATGACGCGAAAAGCTTATTGTGGCTTATTAAAAAACTTGAAAGCCAGAAGCCTTATAAAAAAAGAATGCCGGCAAATAAGAAATATTTGCCGATAGCGAAACATTCATTGCCATGGCCGGTGAAAGGCAAAATTATCAGTAAGTTCGGCAGAGAAAATTTACCGCAGCTTAAAACATGGATTGTGCGCGAAGGCATAAAGATAGCGACTCAAGTCGGCAAAACGGTTTTTCCCGTTATGAGCGGCAATGTTATTTATTCAGGTCCTTTTAGAAGTTATGGCAATGTTGTCATCTTGGACCATGAAAAGGGTTTTTTTACCGTTTATGGCTTTCTTAAAAGCATAAATGTCGTAAAAAATGAACCGGTGAATATGACTACCGTTATAGGCAAGGCCGGCACCGATAAGCAGTCTTACAAGAGTAAAAGCAGCGCGAAAGGAGTTGTATATTTTGAGATTAGAGCCGGAACAAACGCGATTAATCCCGCTACTTATTTGAAGCTTAAATAAGCAGGTTTGCAAAGCCTCCTCCACTACCGCATTCCGCCACACGGCATCGGCGGACAGGCAGGCGGATAGGCGGCGGACAAGCGCTTTGCTTAGAGGTAAAGGTAAGAAGAAAAAAAGAAATTTGAATTAATATTCCAAATATGGAGAAAATAATGAAAAACATCAGGAAATTAGTGATAATTGTAGCCATGAGTTTATGTATAGGGATTACTTTTCCCTATGTGAATTTTGCCATTGATAAGACTTATCAGCAATTAAAGGTTCTTGTGGATGTGCTTGAAATTATAAGAGAGAACTATGTTGAAAAAATAGACACCCAAAAATTGGTTTACGGCGCGGCTCGCGGCATGGTAAAGCAATTGGATGATTTTTCTCAGTTTATGGAACCGGATTTATATACGAGGATTAAAAGCGATACCGAGGGAGAATTTGGCGGCATAGGCATAAGGGTTGATATAAAAGACGGCTGGCTTACCGTGGTCACTCCTCTTCCCAAAACTCCGGCCTTTGAGGCAGGTTTGTATCCGGCCGATAAAATAATCAAAATTGAAGGTGAAACCACTAAAGATATGCTTATTGAAGAAGCCGTTAAACTTCTCAGAGGGGTTCCCGGAACTAAGGTTAATATTACCATCGCGAGAGATAATGAGGATAAAACCAAGGATTGGATTACCAAGGATATAACTTTGACAAGAGCTATTATCAGAATGGAAAACACGAAGTTTAGAATGCTCGACTCCCATATCGGGTATATCAAAATAATCGATTTTACCGGTCATGTGGTTGAGGATGTTGAAAAAGATCTTAAAGAATTAAAAAAACAGGGGATGCAAGCGCTGATTATGGATTTAAGATTTAATCCGGGCGGGCTTTTAATGGCGTCCGTGGATATTTCAAAATTATTTTTGGAGTCCAATAAAATGATTGTTTTTACCAAAGGAAGAAGCAAGCAAAATTATCAGGAGTTTAGGGCGAATTCAAAAGCTGTTTACGGCGACTTGCCTTTAATCGTTCTGGTTAACGGCGCTTCCGCTTCCGCCAGTGAAATTGTGGCCGGAGCAATGCAAGATAATAAAAGAGCGGTTATTATAGGAGACACGACTTTTGGAAAGGCGAGTGTGCAATCAATTATCCCATTAACGGATAAATCGGCTTTAAGGCTTACAATAGCCAAATATTATACGCCGAGCGGCAAATCAATACAAAGAGATTATAAGAAAGAGACGAAAAAAAATGATATTGGTATCGAGGTAGAAGGGGAGAAGAAAAATTATAAAGGGGGCATACAGCCCGATATTGAAATAAAAGTTTCAAGAGAAACTCAAATAAAGTTATTGAGACAAGATGATGAATTATTTTTCCCCAAGACCTCAAAGGCCGTAAGTAAAAAAGCCAAAGAAAAAGAGAAAAAACCCTCGGATAAAAAGAAAGAAGAAGAAAAATTGGTTAAAGATGTGATACTTGATAGAGCGCTTGAAATTCTCAAGGCGCGGGATATATTGGGTAATTTAAGCGTGCGTAATGATAAATAGAGTCTAAGGGTTGGAGAGTCCGAGAGTTGTGGAGTCATAAAGAGGCTCTCTTAGGAATCTGAAAGTTTCCAAGGATGTTGGTCCCGTGAGCAAGCTACACGGGGCAAAGTAAAATAAGGGGATGTCAATTTGTGAGAATAATTGCAATTGAAACTACTTGCGATGAGACGGCGGCGAGTGTCATAGAAAACGGAGAAATCAAGTCGGATATTGTTTTTTCTCAAGTTTCTTTACATCAAAAATATTACGGCATTGTGCCGGAGCTTGCCAGCCGGGCGCATATGGAAAAAATTGCCGGAGTCGTAGCCGCGGCTCTTAAAAAAAGCGGCATTGAATATAAAAAAAACGGAAAAACTTTTTTTAAAAAAGTTGACGCTGTGGCTTTCGCCAGAGGTCCGGGGCTTCCGGGCGGCCTTTTGGTTGGAAGAGTGGCCGGTGAAACGCTTTCAAGATTTTTTAAGTGTCCGCTTTTGGGGATTAATCATTTGGAAGGACATATTCTTTCTTATGAGTTTGAGAATTATCGCATAAACAGGAAACTCAAATATCCGTTTATCGCCATGATTGTTTCGGGCGGTCATACCGAGCTTTGGCGGGCAATAAGTTTTGGGAACTATAAATTACTCGGCAAGACCAGGGATGACGCCGCCGGAGAAGCCTTTGATAAGATTGCCAAACTGCTTAAACTCGGTTATCCCGGAGGACCGATTATTGATGATTTGGCTGTTAAGGGAAGAGCGGATGCTATCAAGTTTCCAAGGCCGTATATGAGGGAAAGCCATGAGTTTTCATTTAGCGGTCTTAAAACATCAGTAGCGTATCATTTAAAGGACAATTATAAATTTGACGGCAAGAATAACTATAAAATAAGAAAGCGGGAAATTAACGATATATGCGCTTCTTTTCAAGAGGCGATTGTGGATACGCTGGTATATAAAGCCATGAGCGCTTGTGAAAAATTTAAGCTTAAGCGGCTTGTAATAGGCGGAGGCGTGGCGGCTAATTCAAGATTTAGATTAAAAATGAATGAAGAAGGCCTTAAAGCCGGGGTAAATGTTTGTTTTGCCGGCAAAAAATATTCGGGAGATAACGCTGCAATGATTGGTTTATGCGCTTGGCATAAATTGAAGTCGCGTAAAAGCGTTAAAAATGAGATTGATATCAGTCCGAATCTCACGATCAGCGAGACAGCTCGGCCCTCCTTCGCTAACAAGCTTCGGAAGGGCAAGCAGCGCGTAAGCGCGCAAGCGCGCAAGAGAAGGAAAATATGAAATTTTGGGTGCTATCGGATATAGATTCAGCTAAGTTTTCTTCTTTAAAAAGTATTATTTCCAAATTTGCTTTGGATTATCCGAAGATTAAAGTGGAGTTATCGGTTAAAACAAGGGAGACAATGTGGGAAAGTCTTTTTCTTCATCTTCGCAATAGGGAAAATCCGATTGCTGATTTAATTGAAATTCCACATAGTTGGACGGATATATTGGCCAAACTCGGAATGTTTTTGGAAATGGGAGAAGTTGTTGAAGGGGCCAATCTCAGCAAGTATCCCGAATTTTTGCGCAAGGGCTGCGGAATTCAGAAAGCCGGAGTGTTTTTTTCACTGCCCTGGTGGATGGAACTTTATACCTTGCAATACCGTCTTGATATGGTAAAAGATATTTCGCCCAATATCGCCTCAGAGCTTAAAAGCTGGCGCGGGTTTTTAAATGTTTGTGAAAAGATAAAAAAGGCCAATAAGAAAAAAGATTTTTTTGTTCTTGAAAACGCGAATCCTTCAGGCGCTATTTCACTTTATGATGTTATGGGCTGTGTGTGGAACAGGGGCGGCAGTTTATTTATGGAGGATTTTAACAGAGCGGCCGTAAGCAAAAGAGAATTTGTGAAAGGGGTGGAGGATTTTTTAAAACTCGCGATAGACGGTTATTTGCCTTTGTTTAAAGAGAATTATTATGAAAGCGAGGGTTTGCTCTCGGAAGGTTTAAGGGCCATGGTGTTTACGGGAAGATATTATTCTTCGGAAAGACTGATTCAGCCTTTATCCGAGCAAGGCGCGCCCGATGAGAAAAAGCCTGTTTTGGAAGCGGCTCTTTATCCGAATATAGCGCGTGACGGACATTTTGTTTCAAGCACCAATCTTGCGGTTGCCGATAGCGCGCGGGATATTGATGAAGTTAAATTATTTATGAAAGCGCTTTTGGCGCCGCGGAATTTAAA
>DAOWCC010000110.1 GCA_030639665.1 Elusimicrobiota bacterium
ACAACAGAGGAGACGCGCTGATTGTTTTACCTTTATCGGGGTTTATTAATTTAATATATCGTCCGCCAATGGGAGTCGCCGCGTTTACTGAAACATTCATTGAAATAAGATTTGCGGCATCCCGGGAAAAACTATGTATTGTTATATCCGGGTCTTGAGTATCGCAAGCAGCATAAGTGGAAATTATAATATCCGCTATGGTTAAACCTGCTTGAAAATAATTACCCGACAATCTTATATTTTGAGTTGCCACTCCCTGGCCAAGCTCATTATCCGACCAGCCTGAAACTTCCGTCTGTATTTGAGTAAAGGCGGGCCTGGTGCTTACTGTAAATGGCTGCCAATCACTGGAGAAACTTCCTTGGTCGGGATTTGAAACAGTTAAATCTTTAGCCCCGGTCTGAGCCGCGACGTCAACATTTACCGTAACAATCATATCATCGGGAACACCGGTATAATCATAACCGGTCACATTTACAATCGTATCCAAGAATTCAACAATAGCGCCATTCTGTAAATTAGCGCCATTTATGGTTATATCCACATCCTGCGCGTTTTGCCCCACTTGAACGGGAGTAAGAATTGTAAATGAGGGGCCATAGGTTACGGTAATTTGATCGGCTAAAGTGGCGGAACCCCAATCAAGATTGGTCACTTTTAAATCATATATAGTTGCAGGATCGGCAGTTGGAGAAATATCAATTTGACATTGCAATGTATTGGCTGATTGGACATTTGTCCAGTCAACTGAAATACCGCCTTCAGGAAAAGAAACCTTCGCTCCTGAAACAAAATTGGTTCCCGTAACCGTAAGAACTATATTTTCTGCTCCCTGACCAAAACTAAGACTGGCCGGATCAGTTACGGCGGTAACGGTTGGAGCGGCTGTTATATTGAAAAAAGAATCCCCCGGAACTTTTGTGTCATAACCCGCGTCGGGATTTTCAATCGTGAAATTTGTATAACCTAAAGGGCAACTTGCTCCCACTGAAACCTGAACTCTCAATCTCTTGGGGTCTTCAGTCAAATAAGTATAATCATAACCGAATATTGTAATACCACTAGCTCCGGTGGGAAGATCAAAATCAATCGTACTCGCGTCCTGGAAACTATAACCTTTTATATCTATCCACTTATTTGAGGCTCCCCTTGAAATTTGCGACCTGGGCGTGGCGTCAGTGCCGTTAATTTTCGCTTCAAGAAGAACAGGTTTTGGATTTATGGTAAAAGAATTCGTCTTTATTGTCTTTCCCGCATCTGGATTTGTTACGGTAATATCTCCCAGACCATAGCCGGGGGTATCTGAAATATCTATTACAACCCTAATTTGACTACCATCATCAAATATAACATTCTGAACGGTAATTCCCGTAGCGGAAAACTCAACCGTACAACCATCCATAAAATGCGCGGTGGCGTCATTAATGGTAATAGTGCTGCCAATTATATCCGCTCCTCTTGAAATCGGATTTACTGTTAGATTAGCCGCGCCTGTTATGTCACCCGGCCTATAATTTACCGTAAACCAACCCGTTTTAGTGGTCGCGGCAGTATCAGGATTGGTTATGGTAACATCTCTTAGACCCTGAGCGGCATTTGACAATACGGTAATCTGACATTTTACTTCTGTTGGCGATACATAATTATTTGATGAGATGGTTATTCCCGTGCCAAAATTTGATGTAAAATTCTGAACAAAACTCTTTCCGGTTATGGTTATCCATTGTCCCGCGGCATTCTGGCCCCGGCTATTAATATCAATTGTCGAAAGAACGGGTTTTACCAGAAAAGCGACAGAATTTGTATTTACCCCCTGCGCTTTAACATAAACATTTCCGCTCAGAAGATCATCGGGAGGGTCTGATATTGTTATATCATTAGGATTCCAAGTAACTATCGCGTCATTATAGGCTATCCATTTATTACCCAATTGTATACCGTCACCCGCCACCGGCGTTCCAAAAAGCGCTCCCTCAAGTATTATGGTCTGGTCAACAGAGACCTCTGAAGGATTTACATTATACAAATACGGTATGAATACTAAAGTGTCATTTTCACAGGTAATTCTTGAATGCCCGGACGGATCATTCAATCCAAGATTAAGAGCTATGCCGCCCGTTGACCAAATGGTATTATGCCATTCCATTTCCACCACAAGACGGTCTCCATCCTGAGCCTGAACCGAATTTGAAGCTGGCTCATTACTCCTGATAGTCATTGCGGTTGGAGCCCCTATTTGCGCGCTTGCGTTATTAGAACTTGACTTGGGAGTCAAAAGGATACTGCCCCTCATGCCCGAATTATCGTTTTTCCACACATAAACTACGGCGCGATGATACCATAATGTCCTATTATCCCCCCCGCTACCGTATGTGACAATTGTCCAGTTTGTACTCGCCAAATCTTTAGCTTGCAATGGCGGTGAAACAAATCTTGCCGACGCGCCATAACCCTCTCCAAGATTTCTGATGAAGGTATATGATATGCTGGTATCCAAAACAGTTCCGGGAGTTGTGTCCATCCGGTAATTATCCCCCTCCTGCGGCATATCCGCGCCAAAAGTGTCGGTTGTCTGCGCCGCATCGGGGGCCGCTCCAACCGAGCTTTCCGGATGGAGATATAATGTGGTCTGAGAAAAAAGATTTACCGCTAAAAGCGATAATAAAAATGAAAAAGTCAAAACCATGCTTAATACACTTTGAAAGTGTAATCGGTTATTGTTTTTATAATTTTTATTTTCCGTTTGTCTCATAAAAATCTTTTCTATCATAGGCGTGAGCGATGACTCTTTTTTAAAGATGTCAATCGGCGCGCGCGTATAATACTCTATTATAATATATAAACATTATTACAGAAAGGTTAAAATTCAGAGTCTTTTTGGTTGAATTCTCAAAGTCAATAAAATCCATAAAGCCTCCACTCAAACCGCAGACCAAGATTTAGATCAAGACTTAAAAACAAAAACAACAACTAACTGAACTATGTTTCAATTAAGTCTCAAAAACTTTGCAAATGTTATGTAACAAAATCACGCGTATATTACTATTTTAAATTTCTAAACCTCAATCTCAACCTGCAGTACGCTGCCGTAACTAAAAAGACCGTTTAAGCTCTCTCTAGCGGCAATTAAGTCCGAAGACAGCTGAAACGGTCAATAAAATCCGTTTGCTATTTATAGTCATTGACCTTAGGCCATTGACCATTATTCATCTTCGGCAACCTGACTTCCCGCATATGCGAGATCTTGGCTTTGCGCCTCCCGCTTTAGCGGGATTTGCTATTATCGTGACATACAAAAGTCTATTGCCCAATGACGGCAATACAGCTGGTAATAGTATAGCAGATTATCTTGACATGTCAAGGCCACCGCCTCTTTTGTCAAATTTCACCACATGTGAAACAACTCGTTTTGCGAATTTGCCGTGCTTCGCTCGGCGTGACAAAAGAGGTGGTGGCGTCAAGACTATGAAAAATTAAAATTTTATTCTTTTTTCAGGACACTATAAAAGCTGATTTTTTATTTGCCTTTATTTTTTGAAGACAACAATATTTCTCTCTCAATAATTCTCACTTTTCTAAAACAAAGATCCGCCTGCATCACACTTCCTTTCTCTTTATAAACAAGACCGAGATTATGCCATGCGTCGGCATAATTTTCTTCAAAGTCTATCGCTCTTTCATAATTTGAAATCGCTTTGTCTTTTTCATTCATAGCATAATACAAATTTCCCAAATTATAATAGTAAGCGGGGTTTGAAAGCTGTTTTTCTATCGCTTGTTTATAATACTTTTCAGCTTCAAGATAATTCTTTTTAGCATGATAAACGGAAGCCAGATTATTTAAGACATAGCCGCTCCACGGCTTTTCCCTGGATACTTTTTTAAAAATCTTTTCCGCATCATCCATTAAACCAAGTTGAAACGCCTGCACGCCAATTGGCAAGTAATCCTCAATATTTCCCAGATTTATACCAATAAGGTTCGCCGCATCCCGGCATAAAACCTGAGCTTCTTTTTTTCTTTTCTGAGACATATAAAGATTAATTAAATCTTTATAAAGATTTATCTCGCCGGGATATTTTTTTAAAGTCTCCAGAAGCAGACTTTCCGCCTCTTTATTTTTCCCTTTTTCAATAAAAATATTAAAAAGTCCACCGATGGCGTTTATATGACCTGGCTCTAATTCTATCGCCTTCTTAAAATATCTTTCCGTTTTATCCCTGCTCAATCTGCTTTTACCGGCTAAAGCAAGGTTTGAATACGCTCTTGCCGATGAAGAGGAAACCTTCACTGTTTGACTCCAAAAAGTGTACTCATCTTTCCAATCAAGATTTCTCGCAAAAGAAGTTATAAAAAACACAGGCATCAAAACATAAAGCAGTTTTTTCTTGCTCCTTAAAACCATAAAAATTAAAACGGAAAACCCCATTCCAAGTATATATAAACGGTGTTCGGCCAAAGGTCTTCCCGCAACAAGACCGGGATTTGCCGTTGGAAAAATATTAAAAATCATCCAAAGCAAGAAAAAAGATAATGCTTTATTTTTAAATTTATTCTTATAGAGCCAAACAAGAACTAAAACTGTCATTATGAAAGATATTATGACTTCACCGTCAAATATTGTTTCAGGGAAACTTATTACTCTTTCAGCATTCAACCTAAAGGGAAATAAAAGTATTAAAAAGAACCTGAACATAATCTTTAAACTAAAGAAAAATCCCTCTCCGGGCGCGTAAGCCCCCACTTGACCGCCATGACGCATAAAAAGAAATATAACCCACGCTATGCCTATTACCCAAAACGCTATTAAATCTGTTTTTTTGCGCTCCCTTTCAAAAATGAAAGAATATGCCGTTAAAATAAACGGAAAGGCTATTAGGATTTCTTTGCTTAAAAGCCCCAAAACAAAAGCTATTATCGCCAGAGGATTCTTTTTTTTGATATAAAAATACAGGCCCAAAAGCAAAAACAGACCCGCCAAGAGCATTGAACGGTTTTTTATCCAGACAATCGCCTCATTCCAAGCGGGATAAATGCCAAAAATAAGCGCGGAATAAAAAGCCAAGTCCTCATCCCTAAACATCAAAAGCAGTATGACAAACAATAAAACCGCATTTGCTGTATGTATAATGGCATTATCTAGATGGTATATGGTGGAGTTTAAACCAAAAACAGCATGTTCCACTGAGAATGTTAAAAGCCGCATGGGCCGGTATGGCTCTGTTTTTAAAGGAACTAAAAGTGATGGAATATTTTTCAAGCTTGTTATTTGTTCATTATTTACTATGAACTGATTATCATCCCATACAAATCCGTTTCGCAGTGTGTTAATGTAACACAGGGAAACTATTAAAATAAGCAAAATGATTTTATTTTTCCTAGTCACACTTTTAATTCCTGATAAAGTTTTAAAAACACCGGGTTATTGGGGAAAATTTTTAATGCCTTTTCCGTTTCATTCAAAGCCTCTTGTTTTCTACCGGATTTCTTATAAATAACTATGAGATTATACATTCCATTTAAATATTTAGGGTTAATGGCTATAGCTTCTTTCAAAACCTTTGCCGCTTTATTGGACTTACCTGTCCGCATATAGGAGACTGCAAGGTTATTATAAATTTGTATCGCTTTTGGCAAGAGTTTCTTTACTCTTTCAAGATAAAGTATCGCGTCATCGTATTTATTCATTTTTATAGCCACAAGACCAAGATTATAGAGAACCATGCCATCTTCGGGCTTTGCTCTTAAAATACCTTTCAATATATTCTCTGTTTTTTTTAAATCATTCTCTTTCATATAAATTAAAGCCAAATTATGCGATGAAAGATGATAACCATATGTATCAACCGAGGTTCCAAGCGCTTGCAGATAATACATTTTGGCTTGCGGATAATCGCCTCTTTCATAATAAATACTGCCAAGATTATGCTTTATCCTGGGAGACCTTGGATAAAATTTTTCAGCTTGCTTCCATAATAAAACCGGGTTTTGCCACTCTCTTGCACGCAGATGGGTTTTTCCAATATAAAAAAGGATTAGTATTGAAAAAATTGAGTATTTAACAACTTTCCCTTTTACAGCGGAATTAATCAAAAAAACCACAAGCGCCACGAAGGCCAAACTTGGCAGAAACATTCTTTGCTCACCTAAAGGTCTGCCGGCAATAAAAATTATATTTGAATACGGCAGAATGGAGATAAAAAGAAGCATAAGAAAAAACCGTATTTTCTTGTCAATCTTTGGCAAAAACATTAAACCAATGAGTGATAAAACCATAAGCAGCGATATAAAAGAAAAATTCACCCGCGGTTGCCAATCGACCAAAAGCTTTACGGGATAAAGTAGTTTTTCCAAATAAAAGCCATAAGTGTTTAAAACCAAACTTATATGGGTGGAAAGATTAGCTACGCTTCCCGCTCCCACAATTTCTTGAGTATAAATCAGGCCATGAGCGCCCCGAATGAAAGCTACGATATAAAAAGGTATCGTGCAGGTATATTTCTTTTCTTTATCAAACAAATAGATATACAAAGTCAAAATTATGGGAAATATTACGCTTGTTTCTTTTGAAAGAGTGCATAATATAAACATTGCCACTGATATTAGAAGATGTTTCTTACGCAAAAGAAAACTCAGAATAAAAAATATTAAAAATAAGATTTCCGTTCTATTTTTAATCCATATAACCGCTTCGGTATGAATAGGATGCAGGACAAACATTAGAGAAATGATAAAAGAAACCGCCTTGTCTTTTAAGATCTCAAACATAAAGAGAAAAACAAGACAACCCGCTATCGCGTTTAAAAGAACACTGGTAAAATGATAACCGGCCGGATTGCCTTTCCATAAGAAAGAATCAACATAAAACGAAAAAACTCTCGTCGGTCTTGACTCAGTATGCTCAATACCCTGATATGGCTGTATCTCGGGGATGGAAACATAATCGTCCCAAAAAAATGGCGCTTTCAAAGCAGGCACATAAATAATAAACCCGACGAGAAATAAAATCAATAAAAGAACGCTTCTATTTATCTTTAACAAACCTTCCACTCTTATTTTTTCCTTTTCAACTTTTTTAACCTTTTTAAAGCTTTTTCCGCAGATTTTTTAGTCTTCAGATTCTTGTCTTTTGTCGCTTGCTCCATTGCCTTTTCTATCGCGTCTCTTTTCTTGTCCGCATTTTTTATTTCCGCTATTTCACCAAGCGCGCCGATAGCCACTTTTCTCACCAAGGCATCATCATCTTTTTCAACTTTTTCTATCAGCTTATCTACATCTTTTTCATCACCGACTTTTCCCAAAGAACGGCAAGCGGCTGAGCGAATCGCAGGGTTTTTATCATCAGCCATTTTATTTAATAAAACAATAATCCTTTTATCATGAAAATAGCCCAAGGTCTGAACACCCATAATTTTAACCGCCGTATAGGTGCTTTTTTCCACCGTTTCAATTAGTGGTTCAATCGCGCTTGCGTCCCGCAAAGCCCCTAATGAAACAATTGCATTGATTATGACTCCCTGTGACTTATCTTTTAATAAATTAATCAATTCCGGCACAGCTTCTTTTATTTTCTTGTTTCCCGCTCCTTGCGCAGCCCTCATTCTTACCACGGAATCCGTGCTTTTCATCAACAAAAGATAATCAGTGGTATCTGCCGCCGATAAAGAGGCGGTAAACATCAAACAAAAACTCAATAATATTAAGGATTTATATTTTTTAATCATAAATTCGCTCCTATAATTGTTAACCGGCTTTTTTTGCCACTTCAACACCCCTGAGATTCATATCCTTTTTCCGGAAGTATTTGCTCATTGAGTCAATTACCTTTTTAATACGCCGCTCGAAATCGGTTTCAGCGTCAAAAGACTCTGTCTCTTTATTGCTTACGGACATACTTGATATAAATTTTTTAAGAAATACCATTGATAAAAGTAAAGGCAAAACACTTTCAACAAAAGATACAGATAAAGCGCTAAAAAGCAAAGTATTAAAGTCGGCCTTTGCTATAAAAAACGACGCTATAACAGCTTCACGAACGCCAATACCCATAATGCTTACAGGCAAGCCCG
>DAOWCC010000033.1 GCA_030639665.1 Elusimicrobiota bacterium
AAGCTGTGTGCCCATCTTCTCCTATTCCGAGCATGATCAGGTCAAATTTTGCATCCCGAATGTTTTCTTTGATGAGCGCTTCATAAGCCTCTGCATTTGCTTTGATATCCTCTACCGCACTCAAACTTTCTTCTATTGTTCCATATTCTACTGTGAGAATAGTTCCACCAAACCTTCTGTTTTGGTCTAATATTTTAAATATTTCTTGTTGATCTTTTATGTCTATAGGTAAACTTTTAATCTGATGCACGTTCTTTTCCATTTATCCTCCATGATTATTACTAAATACTGTTATTGGTTAATTTTTCGGCGAGGAGGATTTCCTCTTTTCTCAAGGCGTAATTCCTTGGCAATGAGCCCATGTATTTAAAGAAAAACCAGTTTATGGTTTCTTTCAGCCAAATATTAATATCCGTTGATTGCCAATTAAAAAGTTTCTGAACTTTGGCTATATCAATATTAAAATCAACCGGAGTTGAAAATGGAGAGGATTCAAAATTAAAATTATTTTCTTTCAGCCAATCAAATTCAGGGTATATGATATCGGCTTTTTTAGTCATAATATTGGCGGAAAGTTTTACGAAATCCTCAAGGCTTATTGTTTGATTGTCGCCAAAATTATATATCTCCCCCTCTGTGTTTTTCGCCGATATAAGAGTTTCAAAAGCTCTTGCCGCGTCTTTTGAATAGATATATCTCATTGAAGAAGCGGCCCCCGGTAAAAGCAGGGGTTTGTCATCGGTCAGTCTTATCCAGTAAGAAAAAGCCCTGAGACTGGTATCATTCGGGCCGATTACAATCGGAAATCTTATTATGCTGACGGGAAATTTAGCTTCTTTAAAAGCGTTTAAAAAAACTTTTTCCGCGTCCAGTTTATTAAAGGCGTATTGATACCTATCTTTTTCTCTCAAGGAAGTTTTTTCTTTAAACATCGCGCTGTGGAGTTCCCTATAGGGTGAAGATGCTCCGTCGAGAACGGAATAAATCGATGCCGAACTTGTAAAGATGTATTGTCCGACTCTTCCCGAAAATACTTTAACGGCTATTTCGGCCTCGCCGGGAGAATAGCAGATATTGTCAATTATAATGTCCCAGGTATCAACGGACATTCTGATGAGATCAATATTAACGCTTCTATCCCCCCTTACTTGCTTGATATCCAGAGGCAGGCCGTTCGTCGGACAGCGCCTTGAAAAAACAGTAACTTCATGGCCTTCTTTATGCAGCTTAATCGCGAGTTCTTTGCCGAAGAAATTGGTTCCGCCTAAAATTAATATTTTCATATTTTTTATTTTGTTTGCTTGCCCTGTTAAATACGCCTTGTTGCTCAAGGCGTAATTTCAAATTTTTAGGATTATAAAAATTTGAAATTATTTAACGGGGTAAACTTTTGCTTAAGTGCCCGGTGCTTCCAAAGCCGCCCGCTCCTCTTTTTGATTCCGATAGTTCTTCCACCGCGCTAAAACTGGGATAATGGACAGGCTTTATTATAAGCTGGGCTATTTTTCTGCCTTTAGCCAGAGTTTGGGGTTCATTTGTGAGATTAAATATGCAAACAATTATTTCCCCTCTGTAACCTTCGTCTATAACTCCCGCCATTATTTTCATGCCCTTTGATTCTATTGAACTTTTCCCCCATACAAAGCCGGCGGTATTTTCGGGAAGAGCAATTGTTATGCCTGTTTTTACTTTTGCCGAAGAGTTCGGCGCTATTTCAATTTCCTCTATCGAGAATAAATCCGCTCCCGCGTCATTTGCATGAGCTCTTTCGGGTAATATTGCTTCGGGATGTATTTTTTTGACTTGAATTTCCATTGGTTGCCTCTGAGTAATATATTTTTATTTGGGGATTTAAAATAATAGTTTATCAAATTAATAATCTTCCTTCATAATTTGCGATATGCGGCATTATATCCTTTGAATTATTATTGTCCGGATAAATACATGGGTGAAATTTGTTAAACAATAATCGGATTTGTAGTTTTTTAACGCATTATTGAGTGAGAGAGTGTGTGGGTTAACTTGCGTTAATTATTGTGTTGTTTGAATGGTAAAATAGAGGGCGTTAAGTGATTTATCTTTGTGAGATATATTGGATATATGTAAAAGGTTAACATAGGTTAATTAAATGTATGGGAGTTTTAAAGTAGGCGTAAAGCAAATCTCCCCCGGCCCCTCTTTGTTAAAGAGGGGAGTCGATTTTCCCCCTTTGCAAAAGGGGGTTAGGGGGATTTTGACAGAATAAAGAAAAGTCGCTGCCAAAGGAAGCTAATTTAAGGGGTAGTTTGTGTAATGATATTGTTTTGAGTGGTTCTCGGTAAAGTTTTTATTGTGTTGCGCGTGATGAATAATCTTAGAGAAATAGCGCGTCATTGTTCTATAAATATTTGGTATAATTTTTTTATTGTGGTTAACATAGGTTAATATTGTTATTGTCTCATTTGATAATGGGCGGGATGTTGTATATATGGCCGAGGAGAAAGAGTTTTATAGCGTGCCGGAATTTGCCAAGAAATTAGGCATTTCGAGAATTGCTGTTTTTAAAAGAGTTAAAAAGGGGAAAATTCAGGCTATAAGAATTGGCCGGAATTGGGCGATTCCCTCATCTGAACTTGCGCCTTTATTTGAAGTAAGAAATGTCATAAGCGAAAATACCATGAAAGCCTCAGATTCGATAAAAGAGGGGGAAAGTAAGCCGAATATCGAAATTGACGCCATGGATGATCTTGGCTGGGATTAGGTTGTTTTGATTTAAGATAGATTTATTGGACCTTTTATGTAAATTTAGTGATTATTCGGTTTTGGGCTATTGTTAAATTTTGTGTTCATAGCCTTTCGCGCCGTCGAGCTGTTGCTCTAAAAAGGCCTTAAGGGTCATGAGTTCTAAACGCTAGTGCAACAAAAAAGTTAAAAGTCTGTTGTAAAATAAGAGGTAATATGACCTACAGACATTTAACAAAAGAAGAGCGTGATAAGTTATCAGTGTTGCGTAGTAAGGGCTGGAAGTTAAGGGAAATAGCGGCTAAACTTGGCAGAAACATAGGCACATTATCGCGTGAATTAAAGCGGAATGGCAGGCGTGGGCAATATTTGCCACATAAAGCCCAAGAACGAACTGAAAGCCGCGCTAGCCAAAGCCATAAGAAAAAGCGGCTTAAAACCTATGCCTTAAGAAATGATATTGAAAAGCAGCTAATGAACAAATGGTCGCCCGAGATAATCAGCGGACGATTAAAAAAACAGAATGGTGGTAAAACTGTTATTAGTTGTGAATCCATATATCAGTGGATATATCGTGAAGCTCCGCATTTGATTGGATATTTAGCCAGAGCGCATAAGAGCCGTTATCCGAAATATCACAAGAGGACTAAATATTCAACTATTCCCAATAGAATATCCATTGAAGAAAGGCCTATAAAAGCTACAAGGCGTGAAGAAGCCGGACACTGGGAAACAGATCTTGTTGTATCGAGTAAAAGTAAATATGCCCTACAAGTATGTGTAGAAAGGAAGAGTCGAAAAACATTAATAAGAAAGATAGGGAATAAAACAGTTAATGAATCTATTTTTGCTTTGGAAAACATGCTTAAGAATTATCCTAAAGATTTGAGAGCAAGTATCACATATGATAATGGAAGTGAGAATACAGGACATGAGCGGCTTAATGAAATTATAGGAACAAAGTCATATTTTTGCGCGCCATACGCTAGTTGGGAAAAGGGAAGCGTAGAAAATAGAAATGGGATTATACGGAGATTTTTTCCAAAGAAGACAGACTTTGCAAAAGTTGAAAATGATAAAATTAAAGAAGTTGAATCTTGGATAAACAACAGACCGATGAAATGCTTAGGATTTCAAACACCGGCAGAAGTGTTTAATGGATTTGTTGCACTAGCACCTTGAATGTGCCGGTCTTTTTTTATACTGGATTCTTTTTTCCTAATATATTAAAATCAATGTATGACAGAAAAAAACTCTCTTGAGGATTTCCTTAAAAAGTTTGAGTCGGGGATTTCTAATGGAAATGGAGGAAGTAATATGGATAAGGGCGCATTTGGAAGATTTAGTTTTGTATTTGTTATATTTGCAGTTGTTTTCTTCGGTATGATGGCGTTTTTTGTTGTCTCTCCGGGGGAAGTTGCGATAAAAACCAGAATGGGAAAGGTGATTGATTCTTATGAGGAGGGAGTGCATTTTAAGCTTCCTCTTCTTGAGGCTATTACCAAGTTTTCAATACAGATTCAGCGCGCGGATATAAAAACCGAGGCTTTTTCAAGGGATTTACAGACTGTAGAAGCTGAATTGGTTGTAAATCATAGAATACAGAAAGCTACGGTAATCAGCATTTATCGTAACTTGGGGCCTAATTATGTTGATAGGGTGGTAGATCCGGCCGTGCAGGAGATTTTCAAGTCTATTGCATCTAAGTATTCCGCTGAAAAGATAATTTCCGATAGGAATGCCTTGGTTCAAGAGGTTAATAGAGTGGCTAAAGAAAGGTTGACTAAGAATGAGATAATAGTAACAGATATATCTCTTGTCAATTTAGACTTTACCGAACAGTTCTTGAAAGCTGTTGAAGATAAGCAGATTGCTGAACAGCAGGCAAAAATGTCTGAAAAGCTCGTCGTAAAAGCCAAAAAAGATGCCGAGCAGGTTATCGCAAAGGCCAAAGGTGAAGCAGAGGCCCTTAGAATGCAAAAGATGTCCATCACCAAGGATTTGATTGAGCTTAGAAAGGTTGAGGCGACACTTAAGGCTATCGAGAAGTGGAATGGCGTTATGCCCACCTATATTGGCGGTAATGGCGTGCCCTTTATCCCTTTAGGGGGAGCTTCCAGAAGGTAATTCAGGGTATATAAGGAATTATATAATAACCAACATCTTGTTGATAAATGTCAGTAAATGGGGAACATGGAAAATCATGTTCCCCATTTTTTTATTAAAAAAATCACTTGACAACTTTAAAAAAGTGTGTTATACTTTAAGAATATTAAGGTATAGTTTAATAAAATTAATAAAGGATTGAATATGAATATTCCAAATAAATGTCCCTCTTGCGAGGGGAAGCTGTTTGTAACTCAACTGTCCTGCTCGGAATGTGAGACGATTATAAAAGGACAATATGAATTGCCTCAAACCGCCTATTTAAATTCTGAAGATGAAAAATTCCTCAAAGTTTTTTTGGCGGCCAGAGGAAGTATTAAGGAAGTTGAGAAGAGGCTGGGGATTTCGTATCCTACGGTAAAATCCAGGCTTGAAGCACTTGTTAAGAAGCTCGGCCTGAAAGTTTTCGACGAAGATATTAAAAAAAAGAGATTGGATATCTTGGGAAAACTTGAAGCCGGAGAATTAAGTTCGAGCGACGCGATAAAAAAAATAAAAGAATTGGAGGGGTAAAATGATAGAGGAAAAAGCTAGAATTCTTAAGATGTTGGAAGAGGGAAAAATTAGCGCTCAGGATGCGGCAAAACTCATGGACGCCATAGAGAAAACCGAAGACAATGAGGAGAATGTTAAAGTGGGGAAAACCTTGAAAATAAGGGTTTATGAGGATGGTTCTCCGAGGCCCAAGGTTAATCTTAGTATTCCCATTGGCTGGTCAAAGTTTCTTATGCCGTTTGTGGAAACTAAGATACAAAGTAAGTTAAAAGAAAAGGGTGTTGATATCGATATTGATAAGATTAAGGAAGAGATGGATCATGCTCATGTGGGCAAAATAATCGATATTGATGATGGCGGGGATAAGGTTGAAATATACATTGAATGAGTTTTCACGTGAAAACTGTCAGATCATTCAAAAGTCGTATATGTTTTTATAAGCCCCGTTTTTTTGAGGGGACGAAAATACCATGAAAGGAGAAAAGCCATATGTTTGAGTTAAAATCGAATAAACTTAAGTGGGGATTAATTCTGATTTCCATAGGAGCTGTTGTTTGGGCGCGTAATTATGGATTATTGTCATTTCCATTTAGTTTTTCCAAAGATTGGCCTATTATACTGGTAGCCTTAGGTTTGGTCGGAATATGGAAATCCGTTTCCTTTAAAAGTAATTCCAAAAAAATACCATCAAAGGAAAAAAAGAGGGCTATTGGAGATATTTTGAAAGACATAGAGAATGGAGATAAATCAGCCGAGGATGCCGTAAAGGAGCTGGATAGCCAAAAATAAGGCTCTTGGCGTAATATTTGAAGGTTTCTGATTGGAGAGGGTGATTTTTGCTATAATTACATTGTAAGGAAAGCCCTCTGTGGATTTCAAGGCTCTGGCGGGTGTCGTAACAGGGAACTGTGTTCAACAGACGGCCAAAGGGCTATGCGGGTGGTATGAACCACGCAGGGTTCATGCCTACTATGCATCCTAAAGTGTTTTTTAGGGAGAATGATATGTATTGTCAAAAATGCGGTAAAGAAATAAATAGCGATTCTAAGTTTTGTTCATCTTGTGGTACGCCTAAGAGTGGGGAAACTCGGTTTGGCGGCTCGGGGTCTCCGGTTTTCAAATTAAAGCCTAAGTTCCTGGCGATGCTAACTATTCTTACTATTATTCCTCTTCATTTGTTTCTTACAATATGGGCTACGATATTTTTTGGCGGACTTGGCATGATTGCTGTAAGGGCTGTCGGAATGGGCTTTCCGGACTGGCTTACTTTTGCGGTTTTTGGCGGTTTGTTTTTCTTTCTCTTTCCCATTCTGGTATATGTGATAAAGAAAAAAAGCTATTCTAAGACGGAGTATAGGTTTTTCTCCGATAGGATGGAGTATTATGAGGGCTTTTTTTCCATTGAAGAAAAAGCGATAAAGTATAAGAATGTTACCGAGGTGTATTTAAGGAAGGGTGTTTTTCAAAAGATGTATGGCCTGGGGACAATTGTGCTTTCAACTCCGGCGACCGGAACGCGGGGCGCAAGCCGCGCTAGAAGCGGTATAAGCGTGGTGGATATAGAGAATCCTGATGAAGTATATTCCAAGATAAAAGAGCTTGTGGACAAATTCTCATAACTTCTAAAGGGGCGCGGTTTTGTGTTTTATACGGGCGCGCTGACAAGTTAAGAAGACAGACAACTGTTTTTAACAATAATTCCCTTTACAAAATCCTCATATTTATTTAAAATTTAACCAATGGCTTATGGTGGTATGGTTTGGCCGGCTAATGGAAGTAAGAGTTTTCACGTGAAAACTATGTATTAAGGAAAATACTGATATTACAATTTATGAGGAAGGACTGAAATATGGCTGAAATAGTAGCTATAGCAAATCAAAAAGGAGGAGTGGGGAAAACTACCACAGCCATTAATTTGGCCGTCGCTCTTGCCGCTTTTGATAATGAAACTTTATTGGTGGACTTGGACCCTCAAAGCAATGCCTCTTCGGGATTAGGTGTTGACGCTTCCGACGGTGATCGCAATATTTACAGCGCTTTGTGCGGAAAACTTAAGCCGGAAAATGCCATAAGACAGACCTCTGTCGAATGGCTTGATATCCTGCCTACGAATAGAGATCTTGCCGGAGCTGAAATAGAGCTTGTAAGTGAATTTTCAAGAGAGTCTGTTCTTAAAAAAACATTGGATAGGCTTCGTCCCATGTATAAGTATATAATTATAGATTGTCCTCCTTCATTAGGGCTTTTAACCGTAAACGCTCTTACCGCTTCCGATAGTGTTATAACACCTGTTCAATGCGAGTATTACGCTATGGAAGGTTTGGCTCATTTTATGGCTACGGTCAATAAAATAAAAAGCGCTTTAAATCCCAATTTAACCGTCGACGGCGGTATAATTACGATGTTTGACAAAAGAATAAATCTTGCCAATCAGGTTCTTGGGGAAATAAATAAATATTATGGCGATAGGGTTTATAAAACCGTTATACAAAGGAATATCCGTTTAGCGGAGGCTCCCAGCTTCGGACAGCCTATCTTTATTTATGACCCAAGCTCAAAAGGGGCTTTTGCTTATAAAAATCTTGCCATTGAATTCTTGGAAAGAAGGGGCGGCAAGGCTGAGAAATACGGCGGTTCCGAAATATATGTGACTGAAGAGCCGGAAATGGCATATAGCTGATTTATCGGCATGTTTTAAAAAGCCCTTAATTTTTAAGGATAATTTGTGAAATAAGAAGTGAAGAGGAGAAAAATATGAGACAGGCTTTAGGAAAAGGTATTGACGCTTTAATTTCAAAAGTTAATAGTGATGAAGCAAAAAAAGAAGCGCTTCAAAAAATTTCAATAAATAAAATTAAACCAAACAGATATCAGCCGAGAAAGATTTTTAAGGATGAGTCTTTGGAAGAATTATCTCAATCCATTAAAAAAGACGGGCTTATTCAGCCCATAACGGTTTGTAGCGTTGGAAACGGCTCATATGAGCTTATTGCCGGCGAAAGGCGTTGGAGAGCGTCGAAGCTCGCGGGAGTTAAACAGATAGACGCTATCGTTCGAAAAAATCTCTCCAATGAGCAGAATTTGGCATTGTCTCTCATAGAAAATTTACAGAGAGAAGATTTAAACGCTATTGACGAAGGTTTGGGTTATAAGCGTTTGATGGAAGAGTTTAATGTAAATCAATCCGAGATCGCGAAATATTGCAATAAATCAAAATCAGCCGTCTCAAATACATTAAGATTGCTTGATTTGGACGATGATATTAAAAAAGCCGTGCAATCTGAGCTTATTAGCGAGGGACATGCCAGAGCGCTTCTTTCAATTGGCGATGCCGCCAAAAGAAAGGAAGCTTATTATTTGATAATTTCCGATAAGTGGTCTGTAAGAGAAGTTGAGAATTATGTTAGGAATAATTCTCCAAAACGGGAAAATAAAAAAAGCAAAGTTTCAAAAATAAATAAAACTCCCGAGATAATCGAATATGAATCCAATCTTGAAAAATATCTCGGAACCAAAGTTGAAATTCAATCGGGGGATTCTCCCGAAAGCGGCAAAATTATTATAAAATATTGCTCATTGGATGACTTTGACAGAATATACAATATACTTTCGAAATAGCGGTTTGATAAAAACTAATATGCTCAAAATATTTATTTGTCTGCTTGTTTTTTTAGGCGGCGTTTCCCGCGCCGAGGAAAATAGCGGCGCCTTTCCCTCTCCGACTTCCTTCATTCCCGAGTATATCTCTCCCGTCAGAGATATGAGTAAATTTTATCTTTACGCCAATGGCGGTTTTCACGCCGACTGGTATGTGGGATTTAATAATGCCTGGATAATAAAGCTTCCTCCCGTGAACGCTCAAGAGTATGACAAGGCTTTTATAGGGGCTAAAATCGGCAGAGCCAAAATAAGATCTTATCCCAAGTCATATGATAAAAGGATTATTCCGGGTAAGATTTATATGGGCATATCCAAAAGCCCCAGTTTCACGACGGAGAATATGTATTTTCTTATTGACAGTTCCGATTTGCCCTTGGAGCCTTTGCCGGGAGATTATTTGGATGGCATAAATTCGGCGCAATGGTTTTGGGCTGAAATTCCTCTTTCGGCCATTTCTTCCGAAGAGGCCAATTACTTGGCGATTTGGTCATCTTCCAGATATTTTTTGAAAAGCTCCAGTTCTCCGATAATAGCGGCGGCTCTTTCCGACGACAAAACCGAAAATGTTTGGCTTAATCGCTCAATTAAGGGCAATCCTCCTTTCGGCAAGAATACGCTTGAAATGCCGATAAACGGAGTAAAGCCCGCGATGACCATAAAGCTTATTCCCAAAAATTCTTACAGAGTAATAATAAAGGGTTTCAGAGCCGAGATTGGCGGGGAAGAAATGATAGTTTCATTTACGGCCATAGGCGAAGATATTCATAATACTTGGCTTGAGCTTTCTTATGATAAGTTTGATTGGCAAAGGGTAACAAAATTTATGTTTAATCCCCCGTATTATCACACTTTCAAAAATGGGGAACTCTCGGAAGATATGTTTTATTTAAGAGCCGCGGGCGTTGACGCTTTGGGGAATGTCGGCTATAGCAGTGAAATAATTATTCCATCCTCGGTTGAAGAAGCGCAAGAGGAAGAAGAATTTGAACCGGAAAATTAACCGTTTGCACGGCGGTTGCCAGGTTATTACGCTAATTGAATTAAGTAAAAACAGGTAGACAGCTTGTTTAAGTGGAATTTTAATTATGAGCAATAAGCCTAAAAAATCCCAAAAGTACAATATCGCGGTAGTTGGAGCCTCCGGCATGGTCGGAAGCCACTTGCTTTTTTTGCTTGAAAAAAGGAAATTTCCCCTGGGAGAAGTAAAACTTTTTAATTCGGGGAAAGAAAAGACCGCCATAAATTTTTTAAATAAAAAATATATTTGCAAAGCTCCGACTCTTAAAGAATTAAAAAAATCCGATATTGTTTTTTTTGTCAGCAGTGAAAAGGTGTCGGAGCGTTTTGCAAAAAAATTATCAGCCGCGGGTATTTGCTGTATTGATGAAACTTCCCAATTTAGGCTTGATAAAAATATTCCTCTTATTATTCCCGAAATAAACGCCAAGGCTATCGGCTTGAAAAAACTTATTTCAGGGCCCAATTGCTCTCTTACAGGCGCCGCGGTGGCCCTTCATGAAGTGCATAAAGAATTTAAAATAAGAGAATTAAGAATTTCAACTTATCAGGCTGTTTCCGGAGCGGGAAAAGCCGCCATTGAACAATTCAATAAAGAATTAAAGGCTTACTGTAAAACGGGAAAAACTCCTGATATAAAAAGCAAAGTTTTTCCAAGGGCGATAGCGCTTAATTTGTTTCCTGAAGTGGGCGCTTTTGATAAAGACGGACATTCATCCGAAGAAAATAAAATTGAATTGGAATTAAAAAAAATATGGAAAACGCCCGCTCTGCGCGTCAGTTCCACGACGGTAAGAGTGCCGGTTTTAAGAGGCCATGCATTAAGCGTTTGGGTTAAAACCGATAAAGAATGGACCATTAAAAAGATTGAAAAACTTCTTTTAAAAACCAAAGGATTAAAATATTTTAAAAATCCTTATAATTATCCCACGCCTTTGGACGCGCCAAAAAATCTTGAAGTCATGGCTTCCCGTCTTAGAAAATCAAAAATTTCTACCAAGGAATTTCAAATATGGATAGTTTCAGATAATTTATATAAGGGCGCCGCTTTAAATACCGTTCAAATCGCTGAACATATTATTAAGAAATAATTAGGAGGGTGGAATATGAACAAATTATTTAAAATTTCTTTTTTAATTATGGGAGTTTCTTTTTTCTTAGGCTGTGGGGCGGATAAATCTGGGGAAGAAGTGGTAAATTTAAATGAAGAAGCGGTAGAAGTTTCGACGACCGATAAAAAAGGCGGGGATAGTTTATTGAAAGCTCCGGGCAATTATCTGAGAAATAAGGTCGGTCAAATTGATAAAGCCAAAAAAGCCACCGCTGTTTATGAAAAAGCGGCTTCAGAACATATGGATATTCCCGCCGAAGACGGCCAATAAAATGGGCACCTTATTATGGGCATTGTTATTTGGTTCTGTTGGTGTTGGCTATATCATGTACGGCAAAAAGCAAAGAAACCCAATTGCTTTGGTAACCGGTATAGTTCTTTGCGGATTTCCTTATTTTATTTCAAATATATTATTAATGATTTTAGTCGGCGCAATCCTAATGGCCGTCCCTTTTTTTATAAAGTAGGATGGCTTTGATAAAAGTGTGCCAATGGAAAATGAAAAAGAACTTATAAAAAAGATATTGTCGGAAGATTCCGAGTTTTTTGGCGACCTTATTTTTAAGTATCAAGATTTTGTTTTTAATGTGGTTAAAAAATGGATAAGAGTTGAAGAAGAAGCCGAAGATATTACTCAGGACATTTTTATAAAAGCGTATAAAAAACTTTCCGATTTTCGCGGCGATTCAAAATTTTCCGTATGGCTTTACAGAATAGCCTATACTACGAGTATTAACTGGATACAAAGAAAAAAAGGAAAGGAAATTCCAATGGAGGAAAATAAGTTGGAGTTTCTCGGCAAAAGCGAAGATCCCATAGATTTAATTGTTGAGCGGGAAATGATATTGGCGGAAATAAAAGAAGTAATTAAAATTCTTCCTTTAAAGTATAAAGTAATTTTACAGCTTCATTATTTTGAAGAAAAATCCTATAAGGAAATAGCGGATATTCTCAATATACCCATAAATACCGTTAAAATCCAATTATTAAGAGCGAAAGCCTTATTGAAAAAGAAATTTGATATTTAAGGTCTCTCCTTAGCTAAGAAAACCCTTTCAATTTCAAAACTATGCTCATCAGATGAGCAATCTCTCTCAGCCCTTTTTTTTTAAGAAGGGAGCGAATTTTCCCCCTTTTGTAAAGGGGGTTAGGGGGATTTTAATGCTTGAGATTTGATATTTTGGAATTTATTTGAGATTTGTTGTTTGAATTTTGGTATTTGAATTTCCCGCCTTTGGCGGGATTAACTTATTTCAGCCAATTTATTTTAAAATGAAACAAATTCCGTTTTCCTGTGTCATATATGGTAGAAGCACAAATCCGGGAGGCGAATATGCTTAACAAAGTAATAAAAGTTTTAACAGCGTTGGCAATCATAGTGGGAATCGTTTTTTTGTTTGACCAATTAAGTTCTTCAACCAAAGAAACAATACAAGCGGTTTTCTCAAGTCCGCTTTTTGTAACAGCGGTAAAGTATGTCTTGGTGGGAGGCTTGATAATTGTGGGTTTGGTTCTGATAGCTATTGTTATTATAGCCGTTTTCGCCATATCAAAGGTTTTCGGTTCCAAATCAGGAAACGGATGGGGAAATTACGGTTTTCTGGGAAAGAAGGGGTTTTCCTGGAAGTGGAATAAGATGAAGCATAGTCAGTCAGTAGAAATAAGTTGTGATGATTATGATTCGGATTCCTTTAAAATCCGCTTAAATACCGGGGATGTGTCTGTTTCCGGCCATGATGAAAAATCCGCCAAAGCGATAATAAAAGTCGGCCAAAGTGAAGCGGGACCTGTTTTGGCCAAGTTTGAAAACGGCGAAATAAAAATTGAAACTAAAAACGGGGAAAAGTGTATTATAAAGGACGCGAAAATAATTTTACCGAAAAAATTAAATTCGCTTGATATAAAAAATGCCAATGGCGATATTGAAGTTTCAGATTTTGAAATATCCGGCCTTGCCCAGTTAAAAACGGTAAATGGCGATATTGATATATCAAACTTCAACAATACGGAAAACCTGACAGCAAAAACCGTTAATGGCGATATTCTTTTAAAAGAATCTCAGATTAATAATGTTTCAACGGCTTCCGTTAATGGCGATATAATCTTGAAAGAATCTGTTATTGAAAATCTTGATTCCAAGACAATGAGGGGAGATATTGATTATAAGACATCAAAAGTTACAAATCCCAATATCAAAACTGTCAGCGGAGATGTGAGCTGACAAAACGCGCGCAGGTAAATGCCAGAGGCGCGTTATAAGGAAAAGAAACATTGAATTGATTGTTTTTACCAAAAATTATAAACGAAATAATTAGGAGAAAATTATATGACAAACAAAACAGAAAACTGGGAATTTAAATCCGAAGATGTGATTGCGATAGAAGTCGCGACTGAATGCGGGCCGATTACGGCGCTTGCGGATGACTCATCCATTAAAGCTGAAATCACGGGAAAATGGGATGAAGATAAACATGAAGTAAAAGCTGAAATTGAAGACCGTGTTCTGAAATTATCAATCAAATCCAAAAAGAAATGGCTAGGCTTGTTCGGAAACTCAAGTTGCAAAGCGGGGTTTAAAGTGAGCGCCCCCAAAGGCAAAAAATTGATTTTTAAAAGCGGAGCGGGATATATTAAAGCCAATGATTTTATAAGCGGCGGAAAATTCTTATCGGGCGCCGGCACCGTGGAGTTTAAAAATCTTTCAGGACCCATAACGGCCAAAAACGGAGCCGGAACGGTAAAAGGAGATATTTATTCCGAAGAGGTTGACATAAAAAGCGGAGCCGGAACTGTTGATTTAAAATGGAATAAAGCGCCTGAAAAAGGCAATATTTCAATAAAGTCGGGCGCCGGCAGCGCCGTTTTGAATTTCCCGAAAGAAACCAAAATGAAAACATTGTATAAATCGGGAGTCGGCAGTTTTAATAATGAATTCGGCAATAATCCTGAAGCCGAGTTTGAAGTGAATTATAAAAGCGGAGCCGGTAGCCTGAGCATAAAGAAAATATAGACCTAAAAGAATCAAATCCGAGACTTATGTTTTATCTCAATATAAAACATAAGTCTCGTGTGAGCCTAATATCCATTATCCTATTATTAATGGTAATAGTCGGAGCAATCCTAATGGCCGTTCCTTTTTTATAAAGCAATAGCTTCTCATAAAATTATGTATATCATCGGTAAAGTTTTACGCTCACTTGATCGCTGAGGGGGTGTCCGTAGTAGTCCTTCCGATAGCCCAGTCCACCCACTCAAAAGACATAGCTTTTACTCTCAAGCATCCTCGCTGTTCATAGAAGAATTGGCTACAAATCCTAGGCCAAAAACCCAATATCGTTTGCCGCAAAATCTTTGCCAATTCTATTGTTTCATTTTTTTGTGGTAAGAATAGCTCGTCCTATTTAAAATATATCCGATTTACCCACATACCGACATAAGGTAAAACCCGATAGAATTTGATATATTGTGTTTGGGGAGAACTAGAATGAAAAAAAAGACTATAAAAATTGCGGGGGCAGGTCTTGCAGGTATGACTGCTGCAATTAATCTTGCCAAAAAAGGTTATGAGGTTATAGTGTATGAAAAAAACCAAGAAGTTGGAGATAGATTTTTTGGTGATTTTCAATTTCTCGAAAATTGGACACAACCTAAAAATACAAATGCAATAGATTTTCTTCGAGAAATTAGCATTAAAGATTCATTTTTTTATAATCCAAGTTATCAAGGGTTTGTATATGATAATAATTTAAGAAAATATAGAATTAGTGCTAAAAAACCTTTGTCGTTTTTAGTTAGGCGTGGAAGTTATGATGATTGCATTGATATTGATATAAAAAAACAAGCCTTAAATGCGGGAGTAAGCTTTGAATTTGGCAAAAGCAAATCAGAAAATGA
>DAOWCC010000135.1 GCA_030639665.1 Elusimicrobiota bacterium
ATATACCATATGGCTGATTCCGCGATAAATTCTAACATTTTTGGTGAAAACTTTTCTTCCTTTGTGCTTGAACTCGAACAATTTAAAAGTTTGGATAAACTGGCGGCGCCCGCGCGAGAACACTTTTGCTCGGACAAACAAGTCTATACCATAATTCTTCAGACAATAAATTCTGAAACGGTATTTCCTGTTTTTACCGATACCCGCGAGATAAAACCGCCTTTACTGCAAAAGAAATCTCTGGATTTTCTTAAAATAATATTCTCGAATCCCGCCATACAAACAATTTTGATAAATCCTTCCGCAGGAAAAACGGAACCGGAAAAAATTCCGGCCAAAACTATAAAATTGAACCGAAACAAGCTTTCAATAATGATAGGAAGCCTCCAATCGGATATAAAAAAAGAAGATGCCGGCGTTTTTTTAAAAAAAATAATGAGTGAAATGAATCAAGGCAATTTTCATAACGCCAATTATATTTCAAGCCTGGCCATAGCTCAAGGGAATGCTCAGCAAGTAGCGGCCGTTTACCCTCAAATCTTGATTAATCTGCGGCTTTATCAAGATGCTTATGATTTTATTGAAATTTTCCCAAAAAACCCCCTCATGCTTTATTATTCAGCCGTCATATTTCGCGTAACGGGTAATTTTAAAAGCACTTCGGAGATTTTAAATTCCATACCGGAAGATATCGGCATGGAAAATAAAAAAAATCTTCAAAAAGCGTGGATAGATATGAGTTTGGGGAATTTTAACGAAGCCGCAAAAAAATTTAAAAGTCTTTTGATTTCACCGCTTGAAAAAAATGAAGCCGGCATAGGCCTCGGAATGACTCTTTTTAAAAAAGGAATTTCCCAAAAAGATTTGCAAGCGCTTAACGAATCACTGAACATATTAAAAGAATCTCTTGATTTGCCGGGTGGATTAAACGCGCAAGCTCATTTCTATATCGGAAACATCTACTTCAATACGACAAAATATCCCGAAGCGCTTGAACATTTTGAAAAATCTTTCCACTTGACTCCATCCCTGCCCACGATGATAAATCTGACGAATGCCTATTTAAAGCTGAATAAATATAAAGAAGCTTTGGATATGGTTTTGTTAATAGCTTTGGTGGATTTAAATTCCGCGGAAAAAATCTTAGCCCAATTTCCAAAAGATGTTCTTAAAGACTTGCCTACCGTCCACCCCGACATATCCGCGGACAAAAACATCTCCCTGCCCGAATCAAAAGCGGAAGAAAAAAATGAGTTTCTTGAAGATAATTTAAAATCAAAATTTCCTGAAACGGAAAATGCAAAACCGCCGTCGGAAACCCCTAAAGCCGAATTCAATCAATCGGCCGATAAGACAAAACCAATTCCGCCGATTTTTTTGAAACCCCAAAAGAAACCGTCCGATAATTTGCCTCAAGAAAAAGAAGAATCCGAAAATACGGCGTCTCTTGCGCCAAATGAGCCGGTCTCGCAATCGGACAGACTCGCGCCGGATGAAGAATCGCCGCAAGAAAAAGAAACTCCCCTGCATACGGCGTCTCTTGAAAGAAGTGAACCGATTCCTCAATCCGACAGAATCAAACCGACTGAAGAATTGCCGCAAGAAACCGAAAACGAATTTAAAATGGAATCCTCTTCAAATATCTTCAGTTCAAATATTCAAAATGCCCATCAAGCCGATAATGAGAATGACGAATTTATTTCAAGAGCCTTTAAACTGGCTTCTCAGCTTGAAAATGATTTTGGCAAAAAAATCACTTTTAATGTTAACGGAATAACCGAAGTTGAGAAAAAAATAAGAATCACTTTTCTGGGAGATCACTTTGACTATCAGCAAAAAGTTGATCTTGTGCTGGACTGCTCCGCTTTCCTATGTTATATGTTAAAGGAAAAATACAAAGGAAAACTTGTAAAATTCGCGGATTTTGACCCATGGGCATGGCCCATGCTGTTTGAAAACAGTGAAATGGTAACCTATCCGATTGAAAGGCTTTGGCGCCTTATTTCTCTTGAAAACATTCCTGACGCGGGCTGGCTTATCAGATATGTCCAATATTTGGACGGAATATTCCAAACAAAAGACCTTACTCAATATTCGGGAATTACGGCGGTAAAAAATAAAATTCGCAGCCATCCTGAAAAAATCATTGACGCTCAAGCCGAGCATAAAAAAATAATGATATTAAATTCATCCTTGGACGAAACCAACGCGATAAAAATAAACCAAACCGGAATATCAGAACTCGAAAATTCCATAAAAATCAGATTTAAGCCGCAGGTGCCGCCAAGCAGCGAAGGTTGGAAATTATTAAGATGCTACGCGCATATTTTTGCTGAAATACTCATAAAAGAATTTAAATTTCAATGGTTCAATACGGAAGGAAATGACGGTCAATGGTCCATGCATTCGCCCTGGATGACATTTATATTTCCTTTGGGAAAAGTTTACAAATGCGCCGCGAACGGCGAATCCCTTACGGAATATTTTGAGTATCTACTCGCGGAAAAAGAAGAACATACATAATTCCGCCAAAGGCGGAGGCCAGAGACTACAGGTCACAGGTTACAGGTCACCAGAAAAAACAAAAAAACAGAAACAATGCGCTTAGCGCGTTTCGAGACACTGAGCGAAGCGCAAAAGATAACCATCAGGATCTTGAACAAGGAATTCCCGCTGTCCTTCGACACCGGCCGCAGTTTGATACCATGAGTCGCGTAGTTCTCGATAGAGCGAATGCTTTGCCTTTGCCAACCTATCCAATATTGGGCTTACATCCGAAACCTCGATTTGAAAATTTACGCCTCGCCCCAAAGGTGGCGAAAGTTCGGCGGTTTTCCAAGCGTCAGCATGACTTTCCTCGAGCATAATTTGCGCCGACTCATACTCCAAATAAACGAAGCGTGGTCTGTCTCGCTCATAGGAAATACGAAACCCAAGAATTTTGACATAAAATTGGACTGCCTTTTCAAAATCAAAAACCGTTAATTCGGGAACCAGTTTATTCGACTCCATAAAACCCCTCTACGGCACAATTTATCATTCTGTGTATCTTCTTCATTATGTTGGTTATCCTAATTTATTATTAAATATTGTGTCAAGTAAATACATTTAACGCAATTAACGCGCAACGCTACTAACCCTATTAACGCTTAATGCCTTTTTATGAGTGTGTAAAAATTTCTGTGTAAATGGCTTTTTAATTTATTGGAGTTATGCCAGTTATATTTACACGCATGACCATGGTCGCTTAGTACTGCGCCATTCCGTATCTCAGCCTCCAGGTAAGCCCAAGTCGGCTTCCGAACGGCCATGCTTAGCAAACACAACTGTCATCATCAGGTCTTTTTTTTGTTGTAAGAGGTGTCCCAACCCTACTTAAGATAAATCCGAATCACCCCTGCCTAAATAAGGAACGCTTTATTAAAAGCCGTTTACACAATTTAGTTGACACTCTCTGTTTTTTTATTGATTCCTATCAATGATTATTTGTAAGGTATAAAAAATATAAGAGGTGTCTAAAATGAAGAAACTCGCGCTTTTCCTAACTTTGTCTTTCTTTTCCGTAAATATCTACGCCTATAAAAATATTACCCTCAATTCCCCGAATTTAAAAGAAATTATAAGTATCTCTGAAAGCAATACGACTATCCCTTCCGCGACCGAGAAAGAACCAAAAAACTCTTCCGCCGATTGGCTGATAATGGTTTATATGAACGGAAAAAGCAATATAGAACCTTTCGCTCTCACTGACATGAACAGATTTGAATCCATAGGCTCAAGCTCTAAGGTGAAAATTGTCGTGGAACTTGGCCGCCCCAAAGGGTTGGATAATGATACCACAGCGGATGGAGATTGGACGGGAATAAGAAGATATCTTGTGGTTAAAGATAATGATATGGAGAAAATAACTTCTCCGGTTTTAATGGATTTGGGCGATAAAGATATGGGAGATTGGCGACAAGTTTCCAATTTTCTTCAATGGGCCAAAACAAATTATCCCGCGAAAAAAACCATGCTCATATTGTGGGATCACGGCTGGGGCTGGCTTGACCCTAAAAAAACCTCCGCTTCTCTTATAGATGGCCGGAAAGAAATTTCAATACCGGGAGATAAATCCATATCGCATGATTTTGTCACCGGCAATTACATAAAAACAAATGAACTGCATAAAATATTTGAAAAAACGGGTAAGGTGGATCTTTATGCCAGTATGGCCTGCTTTATGCAAATGGCGGAAATAAGCTATCAAATAAAGGATTATGCCGATATCATAGTGGGCTCTGAAGAAGTGGTGCAATTGCCCAGTTTTAATTTCGAGGATTTTTCCAGCCTGATGCTTGCCAATCCCGAAGCCACGGCGAGTGAAGCGGGAATCTTTTTAGTGGACACATTTAAAGAAATGTATTCCAGACCCGAATATTCCGATATGCTTGAGGAAACAAAATACGGCGTTCAACTCTCGGCAATAAAAGCTTCCATGATGGAAAGCTTTGGAAAGAAACTTTCCGCCTGGGCCAAAGCAGCGATGAAAGTCAATGACCGAAATGCCATGAGCAAAGCAAAAAAAGACGCGCTTAGATTTGAAGTCGGAGATGATATTACCGACCCTAAAAAGGAAATCTCCTTTTACGGGGATATTTATGATTTTGTGAGAATTGTAAACGAAAACTTGAATAAAAACATCAGCGGCTCCGAAACTTTAAAAGCTTCCGGCATCGCTCTGCAAAATTTTATCGATAATAAATTGGTAATCAAAAATGTTTTTCATGGAAAAGACAGGACGGGAAAAGATTATTCCAAAACCCACGGCATAGCAGTTCATATTCCGGGAAAACCCGGAACATTGATAGAGTATGAAGATACTTATGGAAAACTTGAATTCGCGAAAGCCACCAATTGGGAAAAATTCATAAACTATCTAAAAGAAATAAATTAATGGCATTGCCTTCTCAAAAAAATTATGAAGCCGGATCAAATTTTAAACCCGCTTTTTTCTTTTTAAATAAAACCCAGAGATTCGCTTTATCAAGCGTATACGCTTACTGTAGAATCGTGGACGATATCGCCGATGATTTGCGCGCCTCTCAAGAAACAAAAGAGCGAGAGCTAAACGCGTGGGCTGAAGAAATAGAAAACACTTTTAAAAACAAGCCTTCCTTGCCGGTAACAAAAAACCTGTTAAAAGCCATAAAAGATTTTGATTTAAAAAAAGAGCATTTTCTCCTTATCCTTGACGGCATGAAAATGGATATGCGTAAAAAGGAATATCAAAGTTTTGATGAACTTAAAGCGTATATGTATCGCGTCGCGTCCGCGGTGGGTTTTTTATGCATTGGAATATTCGGTTATGACAGTGAAAAATCGGAAAAATATTGTGAAAATATAGGCTACGCGCTTCAAACCACCAATATAGTAAGAGATGTTTTTGAAGATGTAAAATTGAACAGAATTTATCTTCCCGCCGAAGATATGAAAAAGTTTGGCGTAACAAAGCAAGAATTAAATGATTTAACTTATTCCGACAATTTTATAGAATTAATGAAGTTTGAAGCTAAACGCGCGCGCGGCTATTATGACAGTCTGGATGAATTTATAGATCCGGCAAAAAAGAAAAAGCTATTGCCGCTGATGATAATGGCTGAATTATATAAAGCCATACTGGACAAAATAGAAGAAAGCAATTTTAAGTCTCTAAAATTTAAAACAAAATTAAACGGCTTTGAAAAAATGAAAGCCATTTATAAAGCCTGGAGGAAGTCATGTTAAAACCGGATAGTTGGATAAGAGAAATGTGTAAAAAACACAAAATGGTAAGTCCCTTTGTGGATAAATTAGTAGCTAAAAATAAAATTTCCTATGGTCTGTCTTCCTATGGCTATGACATAAGAGTCGCTGATGAATTTAAAATTTTCACGAATGTTCACAATGTTCTGGTAGACCCAAAATCTTTTGATTCAAAATCTTTCGTGGACATAAAAGCTCCTTATTGCATTGTTCCCCCCAATTCTTTCGCCCTGGCAAGAACAATTGAATATTTTAAAATACCCAGAAATGTTACCGGACTTTGTATAGGAAAAAGCACCTATGCCCGTTGCGGCATAGTGGTAAATATAACGCCGCTTGAAGCTGAATGGGAAGGCTATCTTACCATAGAAATTTCCAACACAACCCCCTTACCCGCTAAAATATATTCCAATGAAGGCATAGCTCAGCTTCTCTTTCTAGGTTCGGATGAACCCTGCGAAACTTCATATAAAGACAGGAAAGGCAAATATCAAAAACAAATAGGCGTGACATTACCCAGAATACTTAAAAAGAGTTAAGAGTTTGGAGTTAAGAGTTGAGAGGACAAAAAATAATGCTAACTATTTCCAAGCCCTTGGCCATAGCTCTGTTATTGTTAAAACCTTTTCCGCTTTTGGCTGAAACAAAAGCTCCGCCGTTAAATGATTGCGCGAGGGAAGCGGTAAAAGCGGAGCGCCTTTATTTAAACGAAAAACATCAATCCGCGCTTCACTCTTTCAATTTATGTCTTAAAAAGGATGTCAAAAATAAAAAAAATTTACTTTTTTTTATTAAAATCCTGCCGGAAAACTCAGCATAGCAGTATTAAGAAGATTTGCTGAAAATAGCCTATAAAGCTATAAAAGAAAAAAACACAGCCTATATCCC
>DAOWCC010000194.1 GCA_030639665.1 Elusimicrobiota bacterium
AAACCTAAAAAAGTAGCCATTACAGCTTGTATGCGAAAATTACTAGTTACGCTTAATGCTATGTGTAAAACAAAGACTGAATGGAGTTTCAAAGAACAATTAATAAGAGCTTGACAACATAGTTGCTTTACTAAAGGGGGATGGACATGAATTCAACCCCGCGGGATTTATAAACAGTTTTTATTTAAATCTTGAAAAGTCTTTGGCAATATATTTTTTGAAACGCTCGTAAACATATTCCTTACACTCACCCGTTTTTTTATCCGCGCGTTTCCCTGTAAGATTAATATTTCTTCTGCCAATATATTTACCAACCTTATTTTGTTTTGAATGTTTTATAAATTCTTCCGATGACATAATCCAAAAAGTGTCCAGTTTCTCACAATAGAAAATGAAAAAATAATTTTTCCGTTTTTTATGATCAATTAGAGCGAAACGCCCTCCGCTACCCGCGGCAACGGCTTTAGATCTGGCTTTAATTTGAATTTCAATAAATGTTCCGTTGGGTTTCTTTATAATAAAATCAATAGCGTCATCATCAATTAAGGGCGAGTAAACCTCAAAACATTCTTTTACCAATAAGCCCATAATTTTATATTCAATTTGTTTTCCAAATCCCAGTATTTTTTTATGATTTATTGGCATTTTTTTGTCCTTAACTACTATTTCCAAAGCCCGTGAGCTTTCCATTTTTTATTAAACAATTTACCTTTATTAATCGCAATGATGGGTTTAATAAGAAATTTTTCTATTTCCCCGGCTATTGTATTCAATGTTTTGGGCACGGATTTAATATTTCCTTTATTTAAAAAAGCTTTCCATAATATTTGTCTGTCAGATTTTTCATCATATATTTCTTCAACAAACAATGGACTATTATGAGGCAGTGGAGTTTTACGATTTTTAAATGTTCTTTTTAATGCCTCAATAAGCCTTGTTCCATGAAATTCAAATTGATTTAGCATAAGCCAAACATCATAAAAATCTTTCATCCTACTATTTAAAGATCCAAGTGTTATCATAGCTTCAAATTTCTCACTAACAACACTCTCTGCCGGATATCCTTTGAGTTTAGGATTTGGAAAATCCAAAATAGCGGGATATTTAATTATTTTGGACTTTGGATAAATACTATCTCCAAAACCTATATCAATTTGCATAGGGATGCGAGCACGATCAAGCAAGCCCAAAAATTTAATGCGCACGCCTTCATAATCGGCATCTTCTTTTGTTCGTTTCCCTTTTACTTTTTTATAATCAAAAATAAGACCATCAGAAATATCAATAATTTTACAAATATCTTTTATTATTTTTTCAATGCTCGATACTTGATTATCATAGCGAGCTAAAAAATCAATATCCAGCGTCGTTCTACGCTCAGGCATATCCCATACGATAAACATTAAAGCGCCTTTAAGAATAAATTTATCCGCATATTTTGATTGGCTAAGGCGATAAAGAAATCTTTCCATCCCATAATACTGTAAAACTTCGGCAAATGGACGATTTATTTCTTTCGCTTTATTTTGAAGCAATGCGCGAACGGATGCTTTTATATTTTTAATATCATTTCTCATATAAGTGTTTCCAACATCGGCTTAATAATTTTATCCACTCGACATATCTTAGCGTATTTCATTATATCCTTGGGCTTTATACCCTTTTCGGTAATTGCCGTTTTTAGCGCCTCTCTGGCAATATTGGCGCCTATTTTATTGCGAAACTTAAAACAATCCGCAATTGTTTTTGCAAGATTATAAACTTTAATTTCATGTCCTCCTGTTTGACGGGTTTCAATACCGGCATTCCAAGTTTTTCGTGAGAAACGATAAAATTGTACCGGTGGATAATCAATTTTATTTGCTCGACTTCCCGCTGGAATTGCAATATCCACATGCCCTGGTATTTCAGTTGTCACTTCATGAAAAGCAAGAGCGGAAATAAGACAGATAATACCTCTGGGAGCCTGAAGAGAGGCAAGGGTAAAATCGGGATAAGCATCGGGTTTATATCCAGCAATACGATACAGTCCTTTTGCAATTTTCTCTATTTTGCCTTCTTTTTCAAGAATATGAAGCGTGTCTGAATGAAAGCCTGATTTTATAATTGAAGAAAATCTTGCAATACCGCCATGTCTCTTAAAATAACTAAGCATTCTCTGTGTATTTTGTCTCATAGACTCTCCGTATAAACTGTCACTACTTATTAACAAGTATATACACTTTATACGAATTTGTCAATAGGCAGAAGAGTTTAGGAGTCGAGGAGTCACATAGTCCAAGAGTCTTTCGTAGAAAAGCACCAAGAAGTATCGCAGCCACTTACGGGGTGTTTTTTCTGCTTGTGACCTGTGACTTGAATGATAGGTCTTTGTTGCTGTTAACTACTCTCTGATTTCTGATGTCTGCTTTCTAAACTATTTAAACCTTGAGAAATCTGTTACTATGTATTTTTTGAAACGCTCTAAAATATATTCTTTCCTTTTACCGGTTTTTTTATCTTTGCGGCAGCCGGTAAATTCAATGGCTCTTCTGCCGATATTTTTGCCAGTCTTATATTGTTTTGAATGCTTTATAAATTCTTCCGATGACATAAGCCACAAAACATTTAGCTTTTCGGAATAAAAAATGAAAAAGTAATTTTTTCGCCTTTCACAGGGAATTCTCCCAAAAGACGCGCTATAGCCCATGGCTATTTTTTTGGAAGTGGCTTTAATTTGAATCTCAATAAATGTTCCGTCGGATTTTTTTATCAGCAAATCCGTCCCGTGATAATCAATTAAAGGAATATAGACATCTAGGCCTTCTTTTAATAATAAGCCGCTAAGCCAATATTCAATTCGTTTTCCAAATCCCCGCAATTTCCTATGATTTATCATTATGTATTTGTCCTTGATTTTAAGAACCCAGTGAGTGTAAAACTTTGGCAATGCCCATCAAAACAATATCTTAAATGATTGGTCCTGATGGTAAACTTACTTACAGGCCCTGCGAAACAAACTATTTCAAAATAGGGAAGGAGAGCAGGCTAAGAGCCTGCGGCTACATTAGCGGGATAGCAATCCCGCCGCTACATCCTGTTAAATCCCCCTTTTGTAAAGGGGGATGAACATGAGCCAAATATAACTGGCAGGCTACAATGCAGAGCAAGCCGTTGATACAAATTAATTGTGTCCTGCATACACACGACATGATAGCGTAGTCCACTTGAACACTGTAGGGTTGTCTGGCGCCATAGGCGCCACAGGCTCCGCAGTCCTTTGAAACCCCAGTCCACTCTGCGGCTACACACTATTCTTACTCAATCCATTGAAGACCGCATGATGTTATTAGAACACTTTGGTTTTATCTAAAATTTATATAGTGATTGCTTAGAAACGGCTAATAAAATCACTCAGTCTCGTCTTCTTGAGAATCATCCGCTTCCGATTCGGATTTGGAATCTTTTACCGTGAATTTTAGCGAAGCAAGAACTTTATCATCTTCATCCAAGACTTTTACTTCCCATTTTCCCTGTCCTATATTTTTTCTGCTCCAAGTCCTATAGGAAGAATATTTTATATCAAGATTCACTTCGGCGACATTCTTGCCGTTCAAATACCAAACATGTTTTACAGTGGTCGGCGCGATATCGGTCGTAATTTTGGTCCAGCACCAAAGAACTTTGTCGGAAGCATCAAACACCAGGGCTTCGCCCACAAGTTTTTTATCTTTAATTTCCGTCCCCACGCCTATTTTAATTACTTTAGTTTGTTCAGCCACGGCAACTTTAGCCGTTTCCTGAGCTAAAGCAATATTAAAAAAGCCAAACAAAGCCAATAAACCAATACATAATTTTGTTTTCATAAAGTTCCCTCACTATTTTTTTATTTGCAAACTACCCGGTACAAATATCACTTGGGCAAATTTTAACAGTCTGTCATAAGTCTTGTCAAACTTTTTTATGGCATCCATTCATATCCTTGAGAAATCAAGTT
>DAOWCC010000007.1 GCA_030639665.1 Elusimicrobiota bacterium
GCAAAAAAGGAAATTCCGAAATTAAAATCCGATACCCCCGCGGTAGAACCTGAGCCGCCTTCCCTTTCAATTGAACGCTTCCAGCCTTCGACGAAACCTCCGGCACAAGAAATGAAAGAGGCCGAAGAGGAAATGAAAGCTCCTCCACCGCAAACTCCCCCTCCCGAACCAATTGAAATTCAAATGACTGAGCAGGAAGAAGAGGAAGTAACCGAAGTAGTTCCGGAAATGGATGAAACACTCGCGGAAGACGACCAGGAACTCGAAATTCTTGAAGACGAAAATGGACATAAAGATGAAACCGATATACATGGTCTGGAAGAACTGACTGATAATTCCCCTCTGATTCAGAGAGTCAACAGAATACTTATGGCGGCCGTAAATATGCGCGGCAGCGATATCCACATAGAACCGAATGAGGCCCGTATAGTTGTGCGGGTTCGCGTTGACGGCGTATTAAAACAACTTACCACTCTGCCCATATCCATACACGCGCGTCTGACGGCCCGCGTTAAAATAATGAGCGGCTTGGTTATAACCGAAAGGCGACTACCGCAAGACGGCCAGTTTAGAGTGCAGATAAGAGGGCAAAAAATAGAATTCAGGGTCAGCACCTTACCATGCATTAGAGGCGAGAAAATAGTAATGAGAATTCTTGGCCAGAGCAAATTAAATAGCAATCTTAATCAACTGGATTTATCTTCCCATGAATTGGCGGCTCTGGAAACAGCCCTTAAAAGTTCAAACGGCCTCGTTCTGGTTACAGGCCCCACGGGCAGTGGAAAAACGACCACTCTCTATACCATGATAAATGTTCTCAATCAGCCGGATGTCAATATAATGACGGCAGAAGACCCAGTGGAATATGAGGTGCCGAATGTAAATCAGGTTAAGATTCTTCCGGCGGTGGGCCTGACATTTGAATCAACCCTTAGGGCTTTTCTGCGGCAAGACCCGGATATAATGCTTGTAGGCGAAATAAGAGATATTGAGACAGCGGAAATATCCATAAAAGCCTCCATCACGGGGCATTTGGTATTTTCCACTCTTCATACAAATAACGCTCCGGCCACCATCACTCGTCTGACTCACATGGGCGTGGCTCCCTATTTGGTCGCGGCCAGCGTAAAACTTGTAATAGCGCAAAGGCTTGTTCGCACTTTATGCCCTCATTGCAAAAAACAGGAAGCTTTAAGCAAAGATGATAAAAAATTTCTGACCGAAAAAGAAATCGGCCAATTAAAAAGCGTATATTATGCCACCGGCTGTTCTCATTGCAATCATGGTTATTCAGGGCGAAAGGCCGTCTTTGAAGTAATGCCGGTGGAAAGTTCAGCCATGCGCCAGCTTATAACTTCAAGCAGTAATGTTGACGCGTTAAATGAATTGGCCATAGCTGAAGGTATGATTTCCCTGCGGCAGTCCGCTCTTAATGCCGTAAAACAGGGATACACCTCTTTGCATGAAGCATTGAAAATTATTATGGGGTGATTATTATGAAACCGATAAACTTTAATATTGTTGACGAACACTTGGACTTGTATAAGGAAGAATATCAAAAACGGTCCATGATTTATCCGGAAATTTGCTCGGAATTTCTGACGGTTCTGGCCAAATCAATAAAGAGCGCCGCTCTTTATACCTTGAGCCATCCTTTGGTTCTTGAATCTTTGAGAAGGGATTATGCTTTATTGAATATGATATTCGAGTCAAAAAAAGAAAGCTCATTTACTCTTGCCTTTGTGGATGATGCCTGGCTTTTTAATGATATTCCCGTTCCCGCGATTACGCAGGAGGCTCAAAATTTAAACGCTTTTTTTAAAACGCATGGCATTGGCAATCTTATGTTTTTGAGCGGCACGCAATTTTTTGAACTCGGAACTTTATGCGAGTTTTTAAGCTCGCCGGCTAAAAATCAGCCGAAAGGATATTTTGAAGAGTATCTTAAAAATAAAGGCATAAATAATATCCGCGTCCAAGAAATACATTATGAAAAAAGATATGAGCATAAAGCGCAGGCTTATGAAACCGCTCCTCCTTCAATGTTTCACGAAGCGCCGAAGCCCGCTCCGGTTACACCCTCTGAAAACATAGTCCGTCCGGCTCCCCGGCAAGAGCCGGCGTTTACCGATAAAACAATGCCGAAAACGGAACCTCCGAAAGAACCCGTTAAAAGCGCGAAAGAGATAATATCGAAATTGGCGACTCATATTCAAGATATTAAACCTGCCGCCGGAATAAAACCAACATCAAAACCATCGCGGGGAGCTACTTGCCCTCTTCCTGAAATAAAGCCAAAACCCGCGCCACAAATCGAGGCCGCCGCTCCCGCCTCCGAGGCGATAGGACAGAGAAAATCCGTTAGTCCCCCCGCCGAAATAAAAGCGAAATCCGCTTCTCAGCCAATAGCGGGCCAAGAATCTGAAAAACCAAAGGAAAATATTCTGACAAGTATGAACTTCGGAATTATGCTTTCGCGAATTATAGGATCCGCGATAAAAACTCCGGAAGAACGCGTCCAGATATATAAAGATGTTTTGAATCTGCTGCGTAAAAGCATAAAACAAGAAGTGGATAAAACAACGGAAGCTTTGATTGGAGAAAAAAATCGCATATTAAATACCCGCGATAGAACAGAGAAAGTTCTTTCCAAAGTGGCTGAGGGTAAGTTTATTTTGGATAAAGACGGAAATGTGCTTATGATGAATCCCGCGGCTGAAGAAATATCCGGTAAAAAATTCAGAGATGTGGTGGGCAAGCATATAAGCGAACATGTAAAACCGGGCGAACATTTTCTGGCCATATCCAAGGATATGGATATAACGGGAGGCGATACGATTTCGGGAGAAGTGGATGTGGTCGGCGATATACATGTCGAACGCAGCATGCGTCATTCCATGGCTTTGCTTGAAGATGATGAAGGCAGGGTTATAGGAGCTTATACCACTTTGCCTGAAATCACAAAATTTAAAGAAACTCAACGCATGCAGGAAGAGTTTCTTTCCCGTATTACTCACGACTTGCAAACACCCCTTTCATCGGTAAGTTCCGCGCTGGAAATGCTTATTGACTCAAGCTCCGGAAAGCTTGATTCCGTTGAACTTAAATTTCTGAATATCAGTATCAGAAACAGTCTGCGTTTAAACAAAATGATAAAAAGCATATTGGATTTTTCCAAACTCAAATCCGGCAAAATTGATATGCATCCAGAGCCCTCGTCGGTTAAAGATATGCTTAGCGAGGCGGGCGAAGGACTTTTGCCCTGGACTGAAAAAAGACATTTAAATCTTATAGTGCGGCTGCCCAGTCCCGATATTTATGTAATGGCTGACCATCAGCGCATTGTGCAAGTGCTCACCAATTTGATTTCAAACGCGATTAAATCCACTCCCGACGGCGGCACGATAACCATTGCCGCTTCTCCCGCGCCCAATAATGAACGCAATATAATTATCGGAGTCAGGGACACGGGGAGAGGAATCGGGAAAGAGGATTTGAAAAAAGTATTTGACAAATTCGTGCAATTGGATAATTCCAAAGGACCGAGAGAGGGCGTGGGCCTCGGCTTATCCATTGTAAATGAATTTATATCGCTTCACGGGGGCAAGGTTTGGGCTCGCAGTGAAGAGGGTAAAGGAAGCACTTTCTATTTCACTTTGCCAATGCCCGAATAAAATTTGTTAAAATCAATTTGTGGAAAGAGCCTACAGAATATTATGCGTGGATGATGAAGATTTTACATTGGATCTTCTTGATACCCTGCTCTCATCTCAAGGCTATGAAATTATCACCGCTTTAAACGGGAAAATCGCCATTGATATTCTTGCCGAAAAAAATATTGATTTGGTGCTTTTGGATATCAATATGCCGCTTATGAACGGCTATGAAACATGTCGAAAAATAAAGAGTGATTCTCAAACCAGCCATATTCCCGTCATAATGATTACTTCCATGGATTCGCGTGACAGCAAGATTACAGGCATAGAAGCGGGAGCCGATGAATTTCTGGCAAAACCCCTGGACCACGCGGAATTATTATTAAGAGTAAAAAACATACTCGCTTACAGAGATTCTGAAGAGGTCTTTATATATCTTATTCACTCGCTCGCTCGCGCCGCGGAGGCAAATGACATGGACACGGGCAATCATATTTTGCGCGTGGGCGAATATTCCGCCATGATAGCGAAAGACCTTGGCATGCCGGAAAAATTTATAGAGGATATCCGTTTGCATGCCACGCTTCACGATGTCGGCAAACTTCATTTGCCGAGCCATATACTTAAAAAAGAGGGAAAACTGACCGAGGATGAAATGAAAGAAGTAAAAAAACATCCCGCTTTCGGCGCCAAAATAATAGGAAACCATCCACATCTGGCAATGGGTAAAAACATAGCTTACAGCCATCATGAAAAATTCGACGGCACAGGTTATCCCGAAGGGCTTAAAGGCGAAGATATTCCCATTGAAGCCAGAATAGTGGCGATAGCGGATTGTTATGACGCTTTAAGAAATTCCCGCATTTATAAACCCTGTTATGACCATACCGGCGCTTGTAAAATATTAATTGAAGGCGATGACAGGCTTGAACCGGAACATTTTGACCCCAAGGCGCTTGAGATATTTAAAAAAATAGCGCCGCAATTTGAAAAAATGTATGAAAATTTAAAAGATTCCGATTCATAAGTTAACCGACATCCAGTCGGAACTCTTTATGAAACACTACCACGAAGGCACGAAAGACTGAAAGCACGAAATATATTTTAATTTGTTTCGCTGTTTTTCGTGTCTTCCCAATTTTCGCGCTTTCGTGGTTGCTTTTAAATATTGAAATTCCCCGCCAATACAACGCGGCGGGCAGGCTGTTACGATAAATTAGTCCGCCTAAGGCGGAAACTTTTTTAACGCAGAGTGGACTACGCTGCTTCTGAGTTTTACTATAGCCTGTCCGCCGTTGTAGTGTGGCGGAGACACCCCTCAGTATTCAAGAGCGCTGAGTTTTTTATTCTCTGCGTTCTCAAAAAATTCCTCTGCGAACTCTGCGTTTAATTCGTGTTATGTGTCCTTTGTGTCTTGGTGTCTTTGTGTGGATATTATGCAGTTTTTTATATCCGTTAAATCCTGTAAATCTTGTCTAAAAAGTTGTTTAGGAAAAATAAAGTATCTGACCCTACCCACCTGCTTGCGAAGCGTATTTCCATAATGGCGCTTATAGCGCCATAAGCAGGTGGTAGGGTGACAGGATGAACAGGATAAACGCAAACATAGCACTTTACGGCTATGAAGTGTAATCTGCAAAACAGATTTCTACTTCATAGAACAAAAGCGGTCACAAGCAAGAATAAAACAGTCAAACTTAATACGGAAAATTTATATTCACCGCTTTTCGCGTAGCCGTAAATCAGCGTTATAACCCTTATAACGGGAGCAGTGAGCAAAATTAAAATGCCCGTCATAAAAAACTTATCGGCGTGAAAAACGCGGGCGAATTTAAACATAAACCCCATAATTAAAAAAAACAAGCCCGCTCCCACGCAAAATTGAAGCGCTTGTTTTACTCTCAGTTTTATTTCTCTGTCTTTATTCATATATTAGTTCGGCAGTTTATCAGCGCTGCAGCGCGACAGTAAATATTTTTTGCTAATCCTCTACTCTTCCAGTCCTCTAACTTTATCCCATCAGCATTTTTATTCCGGTCATAAACAATAATAAAGCAAATACCGCCTGTATTTTATTTGATTTGGTTTTATGCAAAACGCGAACACCCGTTAAAGAACCGAAAACAATACCGATTACAAGCGCGCCAGCTATTTCATTTATAATAAGCCCTCTTCTAAAAAATATGAATACGCCGGCGCAAGCGCTTACGCCTATCATAAAATTACTGGTGGCCGCCGCCGCTTTTATCGGCAAACCGCAAACAAGATTCATTAAAGGCACCTGAACAATGCCGCCGCCGATGCCGAGCAAGCCGGACAAAGAACCGCCGAAAAAAGAAATTAAGGAAGCCGGCAATATATTTTTAACGGAATACTTAATATCCTTGGATATTGAGGGGTCATAAAACATACAGCTTAAAGAGCCCTTAAACTTCTCCAAAGAACAATCTATTTCTTCATCTCTTTTTCTTGAGCTTTTTCGTATTTTCAAAAGCATTAAAATTGAAATAGGAAAAAGAAAAATTCCAAAAACCGAGCGCACAAATTTCTCATCAAGTTCAAATAATATCAAAGCGCCCGTTATGGCCCCCACCGCCATAAACATTTCCAATATTATTCCAAGACGCATATTGGCAAAGCCTTTTTCAACATTTATTGAAGCGACTGTGGAAGATACCGCCACAATCGCGACCAGAGAAACAGCTATGGCATTGTGAATTGGAATTTCAAAAAAAAGAACAAGAAACGGCACCATAAAAGCGCCGCCGCCTATGCCTAAAACGGAAGCCATTATACCTATGCAAAAACCAAAACTTATTATGATAATAAAATTGATAAAAGTTAATTCAAGCACATCTATCTCCGATGAAAAGTCGCCCTCTTTCAGACCGTTTTGCCACTATCCGTCGCGCTGCCGCGCTTTTGTACTGCCGCGCCGCCTTCTTATTCATTAAGAAGGCGCAAGGCTTCTTTAACTCCTATATCAAAGGCCTTGCCGCATTTCTCGCCGTCAAAATCCAAAATTCCCATATTCAAACTTTCAGGAGGACTTATAAAATAAACATCGGGCTTTGATTTAACCAAAACCCGCGAAGCGTAAATATTTTTTACATGCTTAAGCAGCATTCTTCTGGCTTTTTCTTCAAAAAGTCCCGCAATGCCGCCGGATTTAAAATTCATATCATCATCACGGGAATTGCTTATAAATATTATGGTTTTACAGCCCTCAAATATTTTCAGACTTATATCGGCTATGCCTATAACGCCGCCATCCACCAAATGAATTTTTTGATTGCCTTCCATTATTTTTACGGGAGGAAATATCGACGGTATTGAACAACTGGAAACCAAGGCGTCCATAAAGGATATACTTGGATTAGCCCTATTGCCGTCAAATTTAGCCACATAAGGAATCTTCCTTTCAACGCAATGACTGATAATATATAAAGGAATATGTCTGACAAAGTCTGAAGTTTTCTCTCTAAACCATGAATTGAAAAATTTATAAATCGGCTCATTTGAATATAATGAAATTTTTGCCAAATGATTTGAAAGTTCAAACTTCATCTTGGACATAAAACTATCCGAATGATGCCTAAAAAGTTCAAGCGGCATATGATGATACTCGGGACTTATTTTTAGAATTTTATCGGTTTTAACCCCCCGCCATAAACTCTCAAGCTCCCCTGCCTTGCCAAAACAATAGGCGGAGCCGTTAAGCGCGCCTATGCTAAAGCCCGCTATAGCGTCAAATTCTATTCGCGCGTTAATAAGTTCTTTCAGCACTCCGGCTTGCCAGCTTCCAAACGCGCCGCCTCCGGCTAAAAATAAACCTATGGGTTTTTTTAAGTCTTTCATAATAATCCAAAAACCGGACCTTTATAGACCATTAAAATAAATTGCTATTTATATATCAATCAAAAAATATTAAAATAGAGGCGTAGCGCACACATCAACAACAGGAGAAAAAATGGAACCACTTAACTTAAGCATTCTTATAGGACTCGCAATAGTAGTTACTTTAACGCTTATACTGCCGTTTTCCGTTAAAAAGGTGGAAGAGGAACTTGAAATATTTCTTTTTATCATGGGAGTATCGGCAGTAACCATATCGGGATTATGGAGCGGACACCTCGTAAAGGAAGCTTTACATGAACCCATAATGATAAGTCTTGCGGTTCTCATCATCGGTTTTGTTTTTAAAAACATAAGGAAATATCTCAAAGGCTGGCTTAATTGGCTAATAGCTAAAGTTGGAATTAAACCGGCAATATTCTTTATAGTGATGTTTTTGGGACTTGGCTCCAGTATTATTACCGCCATCATCGCGGCTCTTGTTTTAGCTGAAATAATAAGCATCCTCAGATTTGAGAAAAAAGAAGAAATAAAAATCGTGGTTTACGCGTGTTTTGCCATCGGACTTGGCGCGGCTTTAACTCCGATAGGAGAACCTCTTTCAACCATAGCCATAGCCAAATTAAAAGGAGAGCCTCATAACGCGGGTTTTTTCTTTCTCTTTGAGCATCTTGGAATATGGATTATTCCCGGAGTGATAGTTTCATCAATAATGGCCACTTTAAGCGCGGGCGGAAGAATTGTTAAAGAAACAGAATCCTTAGTTGAGGACGCCATCGAAACCAATAGCACCATTGTTTTTAGAGCGTTCAAAATTTACGCATTTGTAATGGCTCTTATATTTCTTGGCGCGGGACTTTCCCCCGTCACTGAAAGATACATAACCAAAATTCCCGACCATATACTTTACTGGGTAAATTCAATATCCGCCATTTTGGATAATGCCACGCTCGCGGCGGCGGAAATTGTTCCGAGCATGGGTTTAAGTCAAATAACTTTCTTGCTTATGGGACTTCTGCTTGCCGGCGGTTTATTAATTCCGGGCAATATCCCCAATATTGTAAGCGCGTCAAAATTAAATATCAAAAGCGGACAATGGGCTAAAGTAGCTCTTCCTTATGGCTTGGTATTAATGGTCGTTTATTTCATTTTAATGATGCTGACTTTAGGATAGAGAAGAATAAAGACGGAAATATGGAAACACGAAAATAAGTTGATATGGAAATCAGGAAACTCCTTTTTACTTATTACCGTATAAGCGTATTATCTTCTTTTCGTTGTTGTTTGTGAAACATGTGACTAAAATGCGCCAAGCGCATTTTCTTTGGAGGCAATAATATGTGGAAATGGAAAACAATAATAGAACCGTTCAGAATAAAAAGTGTTGAGCCTATCGGCTTTACCACTGAAGAAGAACGCGAACTTGTTCTCAAACAAGCTCATTATAATCTATTCAATATTAAAGCAGACAAAATAATGGTGGACCTTTTAACCGATAGCGGAACGGGCGCCATGAGCGCCAAACAGTGGGGCGGCATTATGACCGGCGATGAATCCTACGCGGGAGCCAGAAGCTATCATAAGTTTGAAGATACCATAAAAGACCTTACCGGCTATCAAGAAATTATCCCCGTGCATCAAGGCAGAGCGGCGGAAAAAATATTGATGTCCATAATAGGCGGAAAAGGAAAATTCATCATTTCAAATTCTCATTTTGACACAACACGGGCCAATGTGGAAGTCTCCGGCGCCACAGCCGTCGATTTACCCGTAAAATCAGCTTTGGATTTTGACAAACCGGCTCCCTTCAAAGGCAATATGGATATTACCGCCATGGAAAAATTCATCAAGAAAACCGGCGCAAAGAATATTCCTCTTTGCATAATGACGGTAACCAATAATTCTCTCGGCGGACAACCCGTTTCAATGGAAAACCTTAAAGCCGCGCAAAATATTTGCAGAAAATATAATATACCTATGTTTCTTGATTGCGCGCGTTTTGCGGAAAATGCCTATTTCATAAAAATCAGGGAAAAAGGGTTTGCCAAAACACCGATTAAAAAAATAGTTAAAGAAATGTTTGACTGCGCCGACGGCGCCATGATGAGCGCGAAAAAAGACGCCTTTGCCAATATTGGCGGTTTCATAGCTATGAATAATACGGATTGGGCTGAAAAAGCGCGGCAAATACTTATTCTAACGGAAGGCTTTAGAACCTATGGCGGACTTGCAGGAAGAGATTTGGAAGCGATAGCGATAGGCTTGGAAGAGATTTTAGATGAAAAATATCTGGAATACAGAATAACCTCCACCGAATATCTCGGAAAAGGCCTGCTTGAAAACGGTATTCCCATAATACAGCCCGCCGGAGGCCACGGCGTATATGTAAACGCTAAAAAATTTCTGCCGCATATAAAAGCGAAAAATTTTCCCGCTCAATCTTTAGCCTGCCAACTTTATCTTCTGGGCGGAATCAGAACGGTGGAAATAGGCACTCTAATGTTTGGAAAAAGAGACGCAAAAGGAGATTTTCTGCCCGCCGATATGGAACTTGTGCGTTTAGCTATTCCCAGAAGAGTCTATACCCAAAGTCATATAGACTATGTAATAGAAGTCTTCAAAGAAATTGCCAAACATAAGAAAGATATAAAAGGACTTGAAATAGTGGAAGCTCCGCAAGTGCTTACTCACTTTACGGCAAAACTAAAACCAATGGAATAAGCTATAGAAAATATAGGCAATTAGGAAATTAGGTAATAAGGTTATTCGGAATAAAAAAACAGAAAAAGGCGCAAAACAACAAAAAAAACGAAAATATGTCAAAAGCAAACTTTTATTTATTTTGGAATTTGTAGTTTATTTAGAATTTGACACTGTTCCTTGTTGCCATATTGCCTAATCACCTTGTTACCTAAGCAGTTTATATTTTTATGTTTAAAAAAAGACGATTCATTACAGTTAAAAAAGAAATAGCCCGCATAACGGGAAAAGACAATGTCCGTTGCGATGCTGTTGAATTGATGGCCTATTCTTATGACGCCGGCCTTTCAAAAGCCGCGCCCGAAGCGGTTATAAACTTTGACAATATCAATCAAATAGCTCCCGTCGTTAAAATCTTATATCAAGCCCGCATCCCTTTTCTTCCGAGACTTGCCGGAACAAATCTCTCTGGAGGAACAATCCCTCTTAAAAGCGGCGTAATATTAAATCTGTCGCAACTCAATAAAATTTATCAAATCGACACTACAAACAATATTGCCGTTGTTGAACCCGGCGTGGTGAATATTAATTTGCAGAAAGAACTTGATAAATTCGGTTATTTTTACGCGCCGGATCCGGCAAGCCAAAAAGTATGCACCATAGGCGGAAACATAGGCGAAAACGCGGGAGGACCGCAATGCCTGAAATACGGCGTAACCTCAAACAATATATCAAAACTTCTGATTATAACTCCCGAAGGCGATGAAATAACTTTAAGCGAGAAGGACGCCGGCCCCGGTTTAATGAGCTTATTTATAGGCTCTGAAGGAACGCTCGGCATAGCGATAAAAGCTTGGCTTAAAATAATACCAAAACCGAAAATAATTAAAACATGCACGGCGGCTTTTCTCACAATTGAGGATTCCATAAAAGCGGCAACTAAAATTATAGAAGCCGGCGTGCTTCCAAGAGCTCTTGAAGCCATGGATAAAACCTGCGTTGACGCTTCGGAAAATATCATAAAAAACCCTTATCCCGGCGAAAGCGAAGCTATGCTCATCATAGAATTGGATTGTGACGATGAAAATGAAATTAATAAAAACATTAAAGAAATAAAAAATATCTGCGATAATTGCTTTTCCAATTTTTTCCGCGTAGCGGATACAAAAACGGAAAGCGAAGCTCTCTGGGCGATTAGAAAAGGGGCGTACCCCGCCATGGCAAGGCTCGCGCCGAATGTTTTGGTGGAAGACGGAGTGGTTCCAAGACCCAAACTTCCCGAAGCGCTGAAAAAAATAAAGGCTATTATTAAAAACTATGACTTAAAAGCGAGTATTCTTTTCCATGCGGGAGACGGAAACATCCATCCAAATATTATTTTTGACGAAAGAGATATTGAGGAAGTCAAAATTGTAAAAAAAGCGGGCTATGAAATACTTAAGACCTGCATAGATTTGGGCGGTTCGATATCGGGAGAACATGGAATAGGAATTGAAAAACGGGTGGCAATGAACTGGCTATATCCCACCGCGACTTTAGAGCTTTTTAAAAATATTAAAACAAGCTTTGACCCTGAAAACCTTTCCAATCCCGATAAAATTGTCCCGGTATCTCTGGATAGCAGAAATGAAATATTTTCAAAAACACATTCATCGGACAATAAAATTTTAAATAATATTTTAAATGAAGTAAAAAGCAGATACCGCGCGGACGCTCAAAGCGTCATAGTCGGAAGCGATAGCAATTCAAATAAAAATCTTGAAAACGAAAATAATATTTTAAGTTTAAGCGCGTTGACTGAAATAATAGACCTTGATAGAGAAAATTTCACGGTAAAAGTTGAAGCGGGAATAAAAATAAGCCGCTTAAAAGAATTATTAAAGACTTCTTCATTATATCCGGCCTTGCCTGATTATGAAGGAACACTCGGAGGCTTAATAGCGGGCAATTGCGCCAAAAACATTAAAAACATCCTGATTGGCCTGGATATAATGACCTCTAACGGAGAAATTCATTCATTCGGCGGCAAGACCCTTAAAAATGTGGCGGGCTATGATGTGGCAAAACTTTTTATAGGCTCCATGGGAGCTTATGGAATAATTTTAAACGCGACCATAAAATTGGATTCCAAAAATCAAGATTTCTTCGAGGCTATGCCGGGTGCCGTCTCACGGACTATGTCCACCAAAACGGCCGAGGCTATGCCGGGCGCCGCAACAAAAGACCATGCCCATCCCGCCACCACTACATCGGCGGGCAGGCAGACGGCCAGATTTACTCCCGGGAAATATTCCAGACGCTTAAAGAAAGTTTTTGATCCGAAGAACTTATTTAATTCCCGGCTGTATAACATTAAGAAAGATAGTCCGGCACTCAGCGGGAAAGATGTCTCATCGCTTAAAGATTATTCTATGAAGAAGCTTCATAAACAAAACGACCTTTTTAAACTCTCAGAACAAGACAAATAAGGTTTGGGTTACGAATTGAAAATTTGAAGACAAAAACAAAAGCAAAACGAAAATTTAAAAAGTAAAAGCAAAAAAACACATAATGAAAAACAATAAAGAAAAAAACGATTTAAACTCGGAAACCAAAAAAGAGGAATCCGCGAAAATAGAAACTATTTCCGATTTCAGTGAAGATAAATCTGACGCCCTGTACGATTATAATTATCTTTACAGTCATAAAGACATTGATTGTCATCTTCCTCTGTTAATTACCGATTTGGGAGAAAAAAAACTTTATGATTCTCTTTCCCAATGCAATCGCTGCGGCTATTGCGAAACCGTTTGTCCTACCTATATGCTAACCGGCAGAGAAAGCATTTCAGCCCGCGGGCGAAATCAAATAATTAAAATGGCTATGACAGGGAAAATAAAAAACAAAGAAGACGCGCAAGAATCCGTTTTCTCGTGTCTTTTATGCGGCGCCTGCCAGTCCGCTTGCTATGCCAAAGTGCAAACACCCGAACATGTTCTTGAAGCAAGACGAGGCATTAAAAATTATTCCGATACTTTCGGTGTAAAATTCGGCATGAAAATCTTATTGGAAAAACCCGAAGCTTTAGCCTTATGGATAAAACTGGGATTTCTTATGAAAAAACTCGGTTTCGCTTGGCTCGCGGGAAAACTTGGAATTTATGCCATCTTGGGAATGCCAGCCATAAAAGAAGCTCAAGAGACTATCGATAATCCGCCGCTAAAATTTTTAACGGATTATCTCAAGAAAGATTCCGACTTAAATCCTGAAACCTGTACTGCTAAAGAGGAAAAAATAACCTGGGCTTATTTCGCGCCCTGCGGGCCGAATTATATTTATCCCAAAGTGGGGCTTTCAACGATAAATATCCTAAAAAGATTTCTCGGCAAAGGAATATTTTTGGATAACTTTTGTTGCGGCCTCATAGCTTATAACTATGGCAAACTCAAAGACGCTAAAAAATTCGCAAAAAAGAATATTCTGCTTTTTGAAAAATATAAAAAGAAATTTGGAGATTTTATCATTGTGGGAGATTGCTCCTCCTGCGTAGCTTTCATGAAAACTTATGAACAACTTTTTGCGGATGATGAAGATTGGAGACTTAGAGCCAAAAATTTCGGCCAAAACATAAAAGATATTCTTGAACTCGCGCCAAAATTTGAGGTGAAAGAACTTTCCGGTGACGCGAAAGAAAAATTGCAATTGGGCAGAGTTACATATCATGATTCTTGCAGAGCCTGCCATGGACAAAACATACGGCAAGAGCCCCGAGACATTTTAAAAAAACTCGCGGGAGACAAATTTGTCCAGCTTAATGAAAGCGATTGGTGCTGCGGCGGAGCGGGCGCTTTCGCTTTTACCCAAAAACAGCTTTCTAAAAAAATACTTCTCAGAAAAATAAAAAACATCGCCTGTTCGCGGGCCGAAACCGTAATCGCCGGCGCGTCGTCATGCCTAATGCAAATAAATGTCGGGCTTAAAAACCATTATCCATCGGCTAAAGTCGAACACTTCAGCGTTTTTATAGATAGACTAACCAGCGCGACAGCGCGGCAGAATGACAGAACAACAGAAAACAGCAACAAGAACTAAGCAGTACGGAAATGCTTGTGATTTGTGACCTGTAATAATGATAAAATAATGATGATGACCAGAACTGAAGAGCTTGAACAAAGACTAAATCGCCTTGTCAAATTCGGCGGTATTATATCCACTGAAACACATCTGCCCAAACTGCTTGAGCTTATTACCGATCAAGTAAAGCATATGTTAAACGGCGACAGATGCACGGTATTTTTGTTGGATAATCAAACAAATGAACTTTGGTCGACAATAGCTCAGGGTATGGATAATACCGAAATAAGAATTCCTTACGGCAAAGGCATAGCCGGTCATGTGGCCGAAACCGGAGAAATCACAAATATTAAAAATACTTATGCCGATAACCGCTTTAACAATGAATTGGACAAATTAACCGGTTATAAAACCAAAACCATACTTGCCGTTCCTTTAACAAATATAAACGGCAAAATAATCGGTGTTTTTGAAGTTATAAATAAAAAAACAACTTATTTTGATAAAGATGACGAAGGCATATTAATGCTGATGGGATCACTCGCCTCTTCCGCCATTGAGAACGCTCAACTTTATGAGAATTTATCAAAGTCTCAATTGGAAACAATATATCGCCTGGCTGTAACAGCCGAATACAGAGATCAGCAGGATACGGCTATTCATCTTAGGCATATAAGCGAATACTCGGGTATTATCGCCGAGGGAATGAATTTACCGGAAAAAGAAATTGAAGATATTAAATACGCGAGTCCCCTTCACGATATTGGGAAAGTCGGAATAGCCGACGCGATTCTTCTTAAACCCGGAAAATTAACCGCCGAAGAGTTTAAAGAAATGAAAAAACATACTCTCTATGGCTCTAAAATACTTTCCAACGCTGAAAGCCATTTGCTTCAAATAGCTTGTAAAATAGCCGCGTTTCATCACGAAAAATTTAACGGCAAAGGTTATCCCGACAGCTTAAAAGGAGAAAAAATACCATTGTACGCCAGAATTGTTTCGGTAGCGGATGTTTTTGACGCCTTATGCATGCCTCGCGTCTACAAACCCGAATGGTCTCCCCAAAAAGCCTTTAACTATATAAAAGAAGAAAGTGGAAAATCTTTTGACCCTGAAGTGGTAGAAGCTTTTCTTAAAAAAGAAACCGAAATACTTAAGGTTCATGACACCATGGACGGCAGAACAACCATCATTCCGGGAATGCATAAACCTCATAAAACCCCTCATAGAAATTCCGTATAAATAAGTTAAGCCCCGCTTTTGAATGTATTCCTTATTTGTAGCGGTCGCATTACCATGCGACCTATTTTCGGCGATTGGTAAATCCCGCCACACGGCATCGGCGGGCAGGCTGCCCGCTACAGATTTAATCACAGATTTACGCGGATTTTCACTTTGTATCTCTGTGCCTGTCCTTCCGAAGCCTTGGCGAAAAAGGAAACTGCAGTGACGGGATGAACATAGCTTTGTCGGAATTTCTCTTAATAAAATTTAAAGCCCTTTACGCTTTTTTCTCCAAAACACGCCGATAATTATGCTTATTATAATTGATGTCGGATAGAAAAAAATCACAGTGATAAGGCTTAAATTTATAAGTCATAATATCCATGATTTTTTTTATGAGAGGCTTTTGAGAGTGACCGAGCTTTCTATAAAGACTCATGAGCAAATGAATATGTTCAAAATCTATCCATTTATCTCCTGCTTTTAAGCCTATGACTTTGGCGATAGCCTCGGTGGAAGCCATTATTTGAACTGTTTTTTCATTCCATTTCATTCCGCCAACTTCATCAAAGCGCTCGGAAAAATTGCCCACTTTTTCATCGGACTTTAAATAATCCACATCTTGTTCTTCAGGCCGCAGAATAAGCCCGAATTTTTTACTGTCCCGATAAAAGGGCGAGCCGGGATAAAGCGAAAAAGGATTAAGAGAATAAACATTTATATTATTTAAATTTTCTTTGATAAATTTAGCCGTGGCGCGCGTGTCTTTTTCAGTTTCAGTCGGCATACCGCCGATAAATTCCATATGATTCCAAATTCCTATCTTGTTAGAATAAGCGAGATATTTTTTAATCTTACTTATTGTCGCGCCTTTCCTTATATATTTGAGAAGCCTCGGACTTGCCGTTTCCATGCCAAAAGTTAATTTTACCGCCCCCGCGCGCTTCATTTTATCCAGAAGATTTTCGTCTATCTCGCGCATATTGGCGCAATCGCTCCAGAAAAAATTAAACTTATGTTTTATCATACCATTACATAAATCCAGGGCGTATTTATAATGATTATTAAAAGCTGAATTAATAAAATAAATACCGGTGGCGCCGAGAGCTTTAAGCCCGGCCAACTCCTCAAGAACTTGAGCCACGGGTTTAGCGTTTGAAGGCTGATTATTATTATTTGAACAAAAAGCGCAAGCGCCCGGACAAGTGGTTTCAAAAGAATAAGGCAGAATCAAATTGCGCTCATCTTTTTTTAAAATTTTTTTAATCGCGGGATAATCCCAATTATATCTGGAAAATATTTCACTATCAGAGGCGATATACTTTTTAATCACATTATTCTGATAAAACGGCGACGGAGTAATAGCGAAAGAAGAAGATTTTTCATTATCTATAATAAAGCCGTTCTTTCTTTCAAAAGTTTCGATAAGCGGCGCTTTGGAGCCGCTCAGTTTATCAACAATGGCCAAAAGCGACTTCTCCCCGTCCTGAGAATATACCGCGTAATCGAAAATGGGATATTCCTCCATAATCTGCTTATACGCCTCTTTGGGTATGGTGCGATAACCGATTACAATGGGCTTTTTTCTCAGTTTTTTTATGGCATGAGCGAGGATGGCGCATATATGCAGCATTAAAGGGTCTGCGTCCATATCCGCGAAAGTTATAGCGTATAAATCAGCCCGCGGTAGAATTTTGTCTTTTAACAAAAGTGATGATAACCTTTCAAACAAAGCTTCCTTGCTTTCCCCAGTTATATGTGATAGCACGGCTTTTTTATCTGAAATTAATTTTAATTCACCGCGGCTGAAGAGTTTCTTTAAATCTTTCTGCCAAAGCATTTCAATATCAGCTTGAAAAGTCTTATGGCCGGCTGAATTAAGCGCATTGGCTAAAACGGCTATGGAAAGATTCGGCAAAGGAAAAGCTTCTGAATTTCTTATATTGGCCGGAGGATAAATAAAATTTATTTTCAAAACATTCTCCCAGTCCCACCAAAGGCGGGAGTCGCAAATCTCAGGTCTCAAATTGCAAGTTCACCCCGTTATAGTTATGTCGCCTTTAAGCGACCGACCTTTATACTATGGTTTGTTATATAGTTTCTCGTCTTTTAGGCTTTTTGACATCTTTTGACGAAACTTTCACCCGCGCATCTCTAGCGGGGTGTACTTCTATTTTGGCTATGGCTATGCTTATAAGCAAAAATTCACCACCCACCACAAAATAAAGCAAAATGCCCCAGGCAAGTGAAACCTGCGTAATTAAAAAGGCGGTAAATGAAAGTAAAAGAGAAAATAAAGTCGTCGCCAAAACCACTTTATGCTTTGAAAACCCGGCCGTTTCAAGCCTTATGGCAAAGTGATCTCTGCTTCCGATAAATGGAGAATGCCCTCGGCGCATTCTCATAATTGAAACAAAAATGGTGTCATAAATGGGAATCGCGAGTATGAACAAAGGCGCGTAAACACCCAAAAGATTAATCTCCGAATAGCTAGTGCCCATGGCTATAAAAGCCAGCATAAACCCACAAAATAAACTACCGGAATCACCCATGAATATTTTTAATTTTTTGGAAAAATTATAAGGCAGAAAGCCGAGCGCCGCTCCCGCGAGCGCGGCGGAGGCGAAATTAACATAAATCGCTTCAGACGGCAGAGCTATCAGCAAAAAACCCAAGCTCGCGATAATAATCTGGCTTCCGGAAAGACCGTCCATAATATCGATGATATTCACCGCGTTTGATATGCCGACTATCCATAAAACGCTTATCAGAAACGCTAAATAATTCGGCTCTATAAAATTTATTTTTATGCCGTAAAAAACGACAAATATCGCCGTTAAAAATTGAATGAAAAACTTAAATTTAACGCTTAAACCTTTAGGTTTATGGATATCATCCAAAAAACCAAGCATGAATAAAACACTCGCTCCTATAAGCATTATCCTCAAATTTCTTAAAGTGCCTGTTGGGAAAGATGTGTAAAATCTTAAAAATATCAGCGTAATGGCGAAAGAAGCGGCTATGGCAAGCCCTCCTATATGAGGCGTGGGAGTTTTATGTTTTTTTATGGAAGAGGGAACATCAAAAAATCCCATTTTAACCGAGATTAGTCTGAACAATGGGTTCAATAATAAAGAAAGCCCCAAAGGCATAAGAAATGAAATCAAATATAATTTGGAATTAATAAAAAGTATTTCCATAAATAAGTTCTCAAGCGCGTAAGCATATAAATTACACGAAAACAAAAAACATGTTTCATAAAACGCGCCAAACTTCCGCGCTATGCGGCCTTTTTAAAGAGAGTTTTTAATCGCTTTTAAAGAACTCTCGGCTCCACTGGGCGCTTGATTTAATTCAGAAGATATTTTGTCCGTTTTTAAACCCGCTTTTAAAGGCCTAGGCGCTATTTGATTAAGATTAGCCGTTCTCTCGGGCGCGATCAAACCGGAATTCAAATTAAAAACTTCGCATATCTTTAAAGCAAATTCATACCTGTTCATCAAATCTTTTCCCACAACATTATAAATCCCGGACTTTTTCAATTTTATAAGCTTTAAAGTAAAATCCGCGAGCTCGGCGGCATTGGTGGGATTTGAATATTGATCATTAACAATATTCATTTTTTCTTTTGAAGCTCCCTTACGCAGAACTTGCATTAGAAAATTTTTACTTTCCGGTTCATAACTGTAAACAACGGTGGTTCTGATTATAAGGGAATCACTCGAGGCTGAAACTATTTTTTCGCCTTCAAGTTTTGTTTTGCCATACTCGCTTATGGGATTGGTATCGTCAGTCTCCGAGTAAGGCCCGCTTGTTCCGTCAAAAACATATTCACTTGAAAAAAACACAAGACGACAATTAAAAATTTTGCAATTTTCCGCCACGCGGCGCGCGCCTTCAACATTAATGTTCCTGGCTTCCTCTTTATATCTTTCACAATTATCCACATGCGTCATGGCCGAGCATAAAATAACGGTATCGGGCCTGACAGACTCAAAAACTTTCTTTATGGTTTCAGACTTTGTTAAATCAAGATACAAAAAGCCGGGTACTGTATTATTTTTAGGATTTCTATAAGTTCCGGCAACCGTAAAACCGCCGGTTTTTATCGCGGAAGAATACAAATGCTTTCCAACTTGTCCGTCAGCGCCTATAATTAAAATTTTCATTTCCCGAGTCGTATTTCCAAAATTTTTAATACGCCTTTTATCGCGTCTTTATAATTTATTTTTTTTCCTTCTTCGCGCCTTCTGGAAGTATAAACGACCGGCACTTCCGTAAACTTATATTTGGCAAGAGAGATTTTGGCCGATATTTCGGCCTCAATTTCAAAACCGGGCGATGAAAGATTAAGATTCTTTATTATGGGCGCTTTAAAAGCCTTATAACAGGTATAAGAATCCGTCATTTTAGAGCCGCATAAAACATTATTCATCGTGGTAAGAAATTGATTTCCCCATAAATACACAACATTATATGTCTCCGATTTTTTACTAAGGCGCCTTGAACCGTAAACAACATCAAAATCATCTTCAATAATGGGCTTTACCAGAGGCTCTATATGCTTGGGATCATACTCCAAATCGGCATCCTGGATAGCAATGATATCTCCCTGAGCTTCTTTTATACCCGTTATAAGAGCGCTTCCTTTTCCCTTATTGCGCTCATGCCTAAAAAGCCTTATTTTATAGGGGTAAGCATTGCCTTTAACCGCTTTACTAAGCCAATCGAAGGTGCCGTCGGTGGAGCCGTCATCGATAATAATTATTTCTTTCTCAAGATTAATCAAAGAAATTTTGCTTAAAATTTCCGGCAAAGTTTTCAGCTCATTATATGAGGGAATAAGAATAGATAATTTCATAAAATTTATCCGCTTTAACGCAGTTAGAATTATACCAAATTGGTTTGTTACTTATCTCCTTAATTTTATACAATTTAACCTTAGTTAAGACTAAAATTCGGAGAATAAAAAACATGAAAATACCTATGGTTGATATGCTTGCGGGATATCCTGAAATAAAGGATGAAGTTGAAACCGCCGTTAAAAATGTTTTCAATAAAGCCAATTTTATACTTGGAGAAGAAGTAAAGAAGTTTGAAGAAGAGTTTGCTTCTTTCAATGGAGCGAAATACGCCGTGGGAGTCGCCAATGGAACGGACGCTTTAAGACTGTCAATAATCGCTTGCGGCATAAAAAAAGGCGATGAAATTATAACCACTCCGTTTACTTTTATCGCCACCAGCGAGACCATAAGCCAAGCCGGAGCTATTCCCGTTTTTGCCGATATAAATCCCGATACCTACAATTTGGACCCTGAAGATGTCCAAAGAAAAATAACTCCAAAAACAAAAGCCATATTGCCGGTTCATCTTTACGGCTATCCCGCTGAAATGGATAAAATAATGGAACTGGCGCGAAAACATAATCTCAAAGTGATAGAAGACTGCGCTCAATCTTTTACCGCTAAATACAAATTCAATCAAAATGACTGGAAACATACTGGAACTATGGGAGATTGCGGAACATTCAGCTTTTTTCCCGCCAAAAATCTGGGCGCCTTTGGCGACGGCGGCATGATAATTACCAATGACAAAAATATTTATAAGGAGCTGATAGCTCTCAGAAATCACGGCAGCAAAGCCCGCTATATACATGACATGGAAGGCTTCAATTCAAGATTAGACACCGTGCAAGCGGCCATACTTTCAATAAAACTCAAACATATTGACGCGTGGACGGAGAAACGCAATAAAGTCGCCGAGAAATACGCTCTGGCCCTAAAAGATATTGCCAAAATTCCGGCAATAAACGAAAATTGCAAACATTCTTTCAATTATTACACAATACAATTCAATGATAAAGAGACTCGCGATAAGGTTCAAAAACATCTCTCTGATAACGGCATAGCGAATAATATCTATTATCCCATAGCCCTGCATCGTCAAAAGGCTTACGCGCATCTTAATACAAAATCTCTTCCAATAGCCGAACAAGTTCAAGATACGGTTTTTTCTCTTCCAATGTATCCCGAACTTCCCGATGAACATATAAAAACAATCACCGATTCTATAAAGGACTGCGTTCATGAACTCACCGCTAAAAAATAAAAGAATTTTATTAACCGGAGGCGCGGGATTTTTAGGTTCTTTTGTCACGGAAAAACTGAAAGAACGCGGCTGTGAAAATGTTTTTACTCCCCGAAGCAAAGATTATGACTTGGTTAAAGCTCAGGATGTCGAGAGAATCTATAAAGACGCGAAGCCTGAAATAGTTCTGCATTTGGCCGCCGTAGTGGGAGGAATAGGCGCCAATAGAGAAAATCCGGGAAAGTTTTTTTACGACAATCTCATGATGGGAGTGCAATTAATGGAGCAAGCCAGACTTAATAATGTGGAAAAATTTGTCTCCATAGGAACAATATGCGCTTATCCCAAATTTACGCCGGTGCCTTTTAAAGAAGAAGATATTTGGAACGGCTATCCGGAAGAAACGAACGCTCCTTACGGCCTCGCGAAAAAAATGCTTCTGGTGCAATCGGAAGCCTATAGAGACCAATACGGTTTCAACTCCATATTTTTATTGCCTGTAAATCTTTACGGGCCGAAAGATAATTTTAAACCCGAATCATCACATGTAATCCCCGCGTTAATTAAAAAATGTATTGACGCCACTAAAGCGGGAGAGAAACAAATAACGGTCTGGGGCACGGGAAAAGCAACCAGAGAATTTCTTTATGCAGATGATTGCGCCGAAGCCATACTGCTTGCCGCTGAAAAATATAATAAAAGCGAACCGGTAAATATCGGCGCCGGTTTTGAAATCTCAATTAAAGACCTAACGGAAATGATAGTGGAATTGACGGAATTTAAAGGCGAAATAGTTTGGGATAAAACAAAACCGGATGGCCAGCCCAGACGCTGTCTTGATACGACAAAAGCTTTTAAAGAATTCCAATTTAAAGCCAAAACATCTTTTAAGGAAGGCTTGAAAGAAACTATTAAATGGTATAAAGAGAAAAAGTCAGAGGATAAAACCAAAAACAAGAACGCGCTTAAGGATTCTCTATGAAAATAATTGTAACAGGGTCCAGTGGTTTAATAGGCAGTGAAGTTGTATCATACTTCGCCGAAAAAAAACATATTCTATACGGCATAGACAATAATATGCGCATGGATTTTTTTGGGGCAAATGGCGATACAACTTGGCGCCAGAAAGAACTCCTGTCCAAATATCCTAATTTTAAGCATTACAATTTGGATATTCGTGATAGAACGGCGGTTTTAAAATGTATCGCGGAAATAAAACCCGATGTCATAATACACGCGGCGGCGCAACCAAGCCATGATTTAGCGGCTTCGAGGCCCTTTGACGATTTTGATGTCAATGCGGTGGGAACATTAAATTTACTGGAAGCTGTAAGGCGCGTCGCGCGAGAAAGCGTGTTTGTCTATATGTCAACAAATAAGGTTTACGGCGATGCTCCCAACAAAATTAACCTTAAAGAACTCGAGAAAAGATGGGACTACGATGATGACAAATTTAAAAACGGTATAACTGAAAATTTCACCATTGATCAATCAAAACACTCTTTATTCGGAGCTTCAAAAGCGGCGGCGGATATTCTAGTTCAGGAATATGGCAGATACTTCCAAATAAAAACATGCTGTCTCAGAGGCGGATGTCTTACGGGACCTAACCATTGCGGAGTGGAATTACACGGATTTCTAAGTTATCTCGTCAAAACCAATTTAACCGGAAATTTGTACACCGTATACGGCTACAAAGGAAAACAAGTTAGGGACAATATACATTCTTTGGATGTGGCAAAATTCATAGAGTGCTTTATAAAAAACCCGCGAATTGGAGAAGTTTACAACTTGGGAGGCGGACGAAACAATTCATGTTCAATATTGGAAGCGTTTGAAATGGTTGAACAAATAACCTCAAAAAAAATGAATTATGAATATTCCGATAAAAACCGTGAAGGTGATCATATTTGCTATATTTCGAATTTAAAGAAGATTAAAAGCCATTATCCACAGTGGAGGATAACGGTGCCACTGAAAGAAATATTCAAACAAATAGTTAAAGGCTGGCAAAAAAGAAACACTTGTGTTTAAATGGGAAAAACAATTATGAAATGGTCAATTCTAGACAATCCAAAAAATTCTAAAAAACCCACAATACAGCTTGGAGCTAAAGAAAGTTTTTTTACATCATACTGGCGCAAAAGAATCATCAATTTTTATCGTTCAATTATTCCGTCTCATATTGAAAAAAACAAGCAAATCTGGCTTAATACACCGAAAGAAGTCTCAAAACTTATAGAGAAAATTAAATCTCCCAATAATAGCCTATCAACAATCGAATATATTTGCATTGTGGATAATCTTGCTGACATTTATGATATTATTGATTTTTTTTCCAGACTAAGAGCAAAGCTACCAAACCATGCCAAAATTCTATATTCAAATTATAATTGGGTATGGAGCCCTATTTTTAAAATAGCGGCTTTTTTAGGTTTATCAAGAAGGAGACCCTTAAGCAATTTTTATCGTGATAGCGATTTAGATTGTTTTATGGAAATGTCCGGTTGGGAAAATGTAAAGAAAACAAGAAGATATTTTCTGCCTTGTGAAATACCCTTACTTGGAACACTTTTTGATAATTTTTTAATAAGACTTCCTTTACTTCATAATTTTTCATTGAATTCAATTTTTATAGCTCGAAAAAGTTCCGAAGGGGCCCATAAAGAACACTCTGTCACTGTTCTAGTCCCTTGTAAAAACGAACAAGATAATATTTTAGCCATAATAAAACGCATGCCCTCTTTTGGAAAATATCTAGAAATTCTTTTCATCAATGACAAAAGCTCCGACAAAACTGAAAATAATATCCTTCAATATCAAAAAGAATTTCCGGAAAAAAATATAATTTTAGTACAAGGCCAAGGCCTCGGAAAAGGAGAAGCGGTTCGAGAAGGGATGAAAAAAGCCAGCGGCGATATCTGCATGATACTTGACGCTGACCTCACCGTTATTCCTGAAGACCTTTTTCAATTTTATAATTCATTGAATTCAAGACGTGCTGACTTTATCCATGGAACACGACTTATTTATTCTCAGGAAAATAATGCCATGAGATTTGCAAATATCCTCGGCAATATTGGTTTCTCTATTGTTTTCACCTATATTTTGGAACAAAGAACAACAGATACTCTATGTGGGACAAAAGTTTATTGGCGTAAAGACTGGGCAATTTTTGAAGAAATGAAATCAATATTAAAAAACTCTGATTTATGGGGAGACTACAATCTTATTTTTGGGGCTTCACGCTATGGCTTAAAAATAGCCCAACTACCTGTCAGATATTTTGAACGTCTTGAAGGTTTAACAAAAATGAATAATCGCATAAAAAATGGCCTTATTATGCTACGGGTTGCCTGGCATGCTCTTTGGAAAGTAAAATTCATTAGTTAACTGACTTATTCCTTTAGAGATAGTTTTTTTTAATTTTTAAAAAACACTTTCAAACTCCTTATAAGAATCATTTACTGTAATTATTTTATGAAACTTTTAAACAAACAATTTACAAACATTAACCTTGATCATCCCGATACCACTGTTTTGCACGCGCGAATAATAAAAACAAACCCTTTTTTAAACCATTGGTATTTGAAACAATATGCCAAATATAAAACCCTTATTGACGGCAATACAACAGGCTTGCATATAGAACTTGGCTCAGGAGGAGGATTCCTTAAAGAAGTGGTTCCGTTCGTAAAAACATCATCAATCCTTGAAGGAGACAAAGACAAGGGCTTGGCAGACTTAATATTAAACGCTGAAAACCTTGATTTAAAAGACAATTCGGTGGATAGTTTTTTTATGCTTGATGTTTTTCATCATCTGAAAAATCCGGAAAAATTCCTCTCCGAAGCCAATCGCTGTTTAAAAAAAAACGGCGTAATACTGATGATAGAACCGGCAAATACAATTTTCAGCCGATTTCTTTATAAAAAATTCCATCATGAATTATTTGATGAAAAAGCGAACGACTGGAACAATAAAGCAAAAGGGCATTTATCAGCGTCCAATCAAGCTTTGGGGTACATTGTTTTTGAAAGGGATAGGAGCATATTTAAAAATAATTTTCCAAACATGGAAATTGAGCAAATTAAAAAACACACCTTCGTGCAATATATTTTAAGCGGAGGACTAACATATAAACCGCTGCTTTCCATAAATTTGGCGGAAGTAAAAAATAAGATTATCAATTGCTTTGAGATATTAATCTATCCGTTTAAAAATCTTTTATCCACCCACATGGATATTTACATTAAGAAAAAATAACAAACTGTTATTGCGGCGCTTTAAACAATTATGAGAATAAATTTTAAAAAAACTTGTAATTCCATATTTTATCACAAAAGTTTTATTTTAATCATACTTTTAATCGGCCTGATTTTAAGGCTTGGTTTTGTGTTTTATACCGGTGGAGAAATCAGTCAAGGAGATGAAGGATTATATATAGACCAAGCGAAATATTTATACACATCCGGCATCACAAGCTTTTCAACCATGCCGGACGCTCGCACTCCTGGCACGGGTTTTTTAATACTGTTTCCATTTATTTTATTCGGCATGAATTTGTTAAAAGCAAAAGCTTTTTTCGGTTTAA
>DAOWCC010000035.1 GCA_030639665.1 Elusimicrobiota bacterium
ATTTTTTTAAGTTGTTTTCTGGACATCAAACCACGGAACTTAATAATAGCACGAGCATCATCTATACTTGAAGCGTTCCAATCGCCGTATATTTCCCATGGAGCATAAGCCCTGACCTTTAAACCGAACATTTTCTTTTCCTTGGTGACAACTTTTGTGCTTACCGGTATTTGTTCACCCGCAAAATTGGTTATAGTCTCGGTTTCAAATTCTTTAACTGTTTTATTTATAAACATCGGAGAAGATTCTACAAAAGCCGTTCCCGTCCAAGTTGAAGAAATAAGATAATCGAGAGAGCATGTTCTGTTTATGCCATCACTTCCAATAAAAGTCAAAGAAGGGTCTCCATCTATTTCATTTGCTTCTGTTATTATAAGCTTAAATTCAAGATTTCCCGTTTTTGCCGGCAGAGGCGAACTTATTTCAATTTTCGCCGTCGGACTGGTAATATCCACCATCTGCCCGTTTGAATTTGTCACGCTTGACTCCAAGCCGACTCCATTTTCGGTTTTCAATGTAAAATAATAAGTCAGCCCCTCCGTTAAAGACAAACCCGTTTTTGTTGCCAAAAGATCTGTTCCGTTATCTATCCAGCCACCTGTCACGCCGGTCGCTCCCTGAGTTGTTCCTACCGCGTACCAATATTTCACTATGCCGCTTCCATGATCAGTCGCCTGACTCCAATTGGCCGAAAGCTGACTTACTGAATTGGCATATTTAATATCATCGCTTACGCCGTCATTAACCGCCGTTATGGCGGGCGATGGCGTTGTATCAATAAGCTGACCGTTTGAACTTAAAATATTTGACTCCAAATCAATATTGTTTTCAGCTTTAACACTAAAATAATATCTGTGGTCATGAGTTAAATTTAAACCGGTTTTTGTCACAAAAAGAGCTAAACCATTATCCTCCCAATCAACTATATCGGTAGCGCCCGGATTTGTGCCTATGGCGTAATAATATTTCTTTATACCGCTTTCATCATCGGTCGCCGTCCAATTGGCTGAAAGCTGAGTTAATGAATTAATATAGGCGATATCCACGCCAATATTATCGCCATCATTAACCGCTGTTATAATGGGCAATGTTGTATCAACAAGTTGTCCGTCTGAATTCGCGATAGCTGAATAGGCGGTCGCGCCATTTTCAGCTTTAACGGCAAAATAATATATTTGATTTTCTATCAAACTCAAACCGGTTTTTGTCACCGCGGTGCTTAAGCCATTATCCGTCCAATCAACCTCATCGACAGCTCCCTGGCTTGTTCCTATCGCGTACCAATATTTTATTACACCGCTTTCACTGTCGCTTGAAGCGTCCCAATTGGCCGAAAGCGTGGTTGATGAACCCACATAATTAACATCCACGCCGGTTCCGTCTCTAATTTCCGCTATGTCTACCGGCACCGTGGTGTCAACGGTTTGACCGTCTGAATTTGTGGCAACCGAATGCGAGGTCGCGCCATTCTCAGCTTTAACGCTAAAATAATATGTCGAACCGTTCGGTAAAGCGGGGACATCTTTTACCACAGTATAATTTAAGCCATTATCCGTCCAATCAACAGTATTATTCGCTCCCGGACTTGTTCCTATCGCGTACCAATATTTTGTTATGCCGCTTTCAGAATCGCTTACCTGGTTCCAATTAGCCGAAAGCTGAGTATCTGAAATTATATAATCAATATCCGCCCCTCCACCGTCATTAACCGCTGTTATGGCGGGAGGAGGCGTTGTATCAACAAGCTGGCCGTTTGAACTTAAAACATTTGATTCCAAGCCAATGCCATTTTCAGCTTTAACGCTAAAATAATATGTTTCTTCATAAGTCAGAGATAAACCCGCCGTTGTCACCGAAACTTCAAAACCATTATCCGTCCAGCCAACCGTATCGGTCGCTCCCTGACTTGTTCCCACCGCATACCAATATTTTGCTATGCCGCTTTGACTGTCGGTTGCCACGCCCCAATTAGCTGAAAGCTGAGTATCCGAATTTGTATAGTTAATATCCGCGCCGGAGCCGTCATTAACATTTGTCACATCCGACGGAGGACTGACATCTTGCATATGGACAAAAGCCTTTATGCAAACATTTCCCTCTGCAACCGAATCCGTAAGATGAGACCAAACCGTACCATTTGAACTTATATAACTTTCATCCGCGCCGGTAGAAGTGGACGCGGACATTGAATAATCCGTATAAGGATATTCAATAGCCAGTGGATATTCATCCACGGTATTTGTAAGTTTAACGACAATGGAAAATTTAAGCCCAAGTGTCACGCTTACCGTAGAAAATGAAACCGTATGATAGCCGGCATTTGTAAATGAACCGGACTTGGTTGTTAAAAGCGTTCCGTCGGTGGGATCATTAACATTTACATTGTCATAAACATCCACCACATAATCCACATTAATATCGGTAGTATAAAAACTTGCCGCGGATAAAACATGATTGTCTGTTGCTGTAAATATATTGGCCATATGTCCAATCGTGTTGGAATAGCCAATACTGCTGACCCAACCAAGAGGGTCATACTCATATACAGCCTTATAATTGAAAGTAGACTCTATGACATTATAAACCAGATTTGTTTTTCTGCCGATAACGGTATCCGCGTAGGAAGCATAAAAATAACCGCCGTCTCCCCAGGTTGGACCCCAACTGTTTCTTACTATAAAAGCTCCATCCATGCCAGGATTGACATTAAAATTAGAAGCCGCATAATTATCATTCCAACCCACGATTACAATGGCATGATTTGAATCCGTTCCGCTATTATAATAATAAGAATTATGCGCCGAATTAGAAGCCGTATCAACCCAAAACATATTACTGCTTACGGCGCCATAATCCAAAATAGCCTGCTTTATGCCGTCATTATCGGTGGAACTTGTCCTTGATGAAATATAAAGGGCTTCTTCCAAATGTTTATATGTATCGGCAGGGTCCGAAGTACCTGAACCTTCATTATAGGGATCATCAACTTCTCTTTTAGGCCCCGCCCAACGCGCGAGATAAGCGTTTGACATAAAAGTATTGCCGCCGGAACAATGACCAAAATCAAAACCATGCTCATTCTTCATATTATTTTCTGAAAAATCCCATGTTTCAGTAGTCAAAAGCATGGACTCCATAGCTCCATAGGCGGCAAATGTCCAGCAAGCGCCGCAAGTGGAACCTTGGTCTTTTACAGAACTAAGCTTATCGGTTTCATTTCTTAAATCATAAATGGCGGCATAGCCGTCTGGAGTATATCTATCGTCTCTTTTTTTAATAACCGGCATAGTTAAATGAGATAAATCAACGGGTGAAGGAAAATATCCCAAAGCTCGCGATGGAACGGCCAAATCCGGCGCTCTGCCGGGCGCGGCTTGAATTGTAATTTTCTTGTCTCGGAACTTTATAAAATCGGGATTTACTGGAGCCTTTGAAATAGTTTGGGCCGAAGCATTGGCCAAAAAAAATAAAAATATTATTGAAAATATATAAAGGCGTTTCATATTTGGTCTAATCGCAATTAGGGCCTACCGTTTTTTCAGTAGACCCTGATGTAGATTATACCTTAATTTTTATGGCTTTTTTAATTCTTTTCAGGCGGAAACGGAGCTTTGGCAATACCCAAACGCAGTTGACATTTCAAACAGCGTTCAGCTTCGCATACCACAGCTTTTTCTTCAAAACAAGCTTCCACCTCAGAAAAATCTTTAATTCTTTCTTTGGCATCAAGCAAAGCAGGATGCTCTCTTTTTCTGGCGGCAAAAACTTCTTCTCTGCCAATACAAATATCCTCTTCCTCAACTACTGCCAGATTTTGAGCTATATCGCCTTTTCCGCCAAGATATTTATCCATCGCAATAGCGGCCTTTCTTCCGGCGCTTATGGCCTTAATGACTGAAGCCGGTCCGGTTACAACATCACCGCCGGAAAACACGCCTTTTCTTGATGTAGCCATGCTTTCTTCGTCAACGGCAATATCTCCCCATTTATTTAAATCAATACCGAAGCCATCTGGAATCATATTCTTTTGGCCGATAGCGGACACCAATCTGTCCACCTCAATAACAAAATCGCTCCCCTCAATGGGAACCGGTCTTCTACGACCGCTGGCATCAGGCTCGCCAAGTTTCATTTTGATACATTCCAGATTTAATTTTTCGCCGTTTACAACTATCTTCTTTGGCGCTGTAAGGAAATTTATCTCGGCGCCTTCTTCTAAAGCTTCTTCAATTTCTTCCACATTAGCCGGCATTTCTTCGCGGGTTCTTCTATAAAGAACCGTAACTTTTTTCACATCTTTTAATCTTACGGAAGTCCGCGCCACATCCATGGCAACATTGCCGCCGCCAACTACCGCGACATGGCCTTTAATATCAGGGTTTTCTTTGAAATTTATGCCTCTAAGCATGGATATACCGTCGAGAACTTTAGGATCGTCTTCTCCCGGAAGTCTCATGGTCATTCCTTTAGGCGCGCCGACACCCAAGAACACTGTTTCAAAACCTTCATCAAAAAGTTTATCAACCGATTCTATGCGGGTATTGGTTTTTATCTTAACGCCGAAATCTTCAATATCTTTAATTTCCCGGTCCAAGACACTGGCTGGAAGACGGTATCTCGGAATTCCGGTTCTCATCATGCCGCCAGCTTCTTTATACATTTCAAAAACCGTGACATCATGGCCGTTTTTATTTAAGAACCAGGCGGCGGTAAGGCCGGCGGGTCCAGCTCCAATGACAGCGACTTTTTTTCCGGTTTTAGGCAACATCGGAATTTTTTTACGCCAGGAGCCGTCATCTTTACTGGCTACAAATTTCTTAATTGATCTTATGGCTATGGGATCATTAATATCCCCCCTGAAACACTCTCCTTCACAAGGGTGATCGCATATACAACCGAGAGTATACGGGAACGGAGCTTTCTCTCTTATAACTTCCACCGCTTCCTGAAACCTTTTCTCTGAAGTCAATCTTACATATAAAGGAATATTTATATGACCCGGGCAAGCCTCTTTACATGGAATAAGAACCGCCTCTTTTTCTTCCTCTTTAAAACTTTTCTTATCGGTCAAAGCGCCTGAAGGACATACTTCAACACAAGCCCGGCAGAATTTACAACCCGACTCATCCAAAGGCTGATTATGATAGCCGGTATCGACAGTTGTGCCTATACCGCGGCCTACAAGTCCCACGACTCCGGTCTTTCTCACATCCTGACAAATCTTTACGCAACGTCCGCATAAAATACATTTATTAAAATCTCTATCGAATAAAGCTTCATTGGTAACAATCGGAAGCTCTCTGGACACGCGGACATAACCCGGCAATAAATCCTTAGCGCCTATCCAATCGGCAACCTTGGCAAGCTGAGTTGATTTGTCCAGTGAGTCCGTAGGAAATTCGCTCATTATAAGCCATAAAGTATTTTTTCTTAAATCCTGAACTTCCGGTATGTCATTATGCACCACCATACCGTCTTTCACCGTAACGGTGCAGGAAGTCGGATAACCTCTCATGCCGTCAACCTTAACAATGCAAAGCCGACATGAACCTATGGGAGGAAGGTCGGGATGATAACACAAATTGGGAATATAAACTCCGGCATCAGTGGCCGCTTGAAGAATAGTTTGTCCCTCTTTAGCTTCTATTTCTTTATTATCAATAGTTATTTTCATGATTATTTTATCGCCATAAAGTCGCAGACATTTATGCAGGATTTACATTTTGTGCATTTGTCTTTGTCTATTTTGGCAAACTCCTTTACCTTCCATTGGATAGCGTCGACGGGGCAAGCTTTAAAACATTTGCCGCATTTAACGCATTTATCATTTATAACCTCAAATTTTATGAGGTCAGTGCAGACAACGGCAGGACATTTCTTCTCATTTATATGAGATAAATATTCGTCCAAGAAATATCTTATGGTTGTCAGTACGGGATTAGGCGCAGTATTACCCAAACCGCAAAGAGCGGTATCTTTTATTGAAGCGCCCAGCTCTTTTAAGAAATCAATATCTTCTTCTTTTCCTTTGCCCTCGGTAATTCTTTCCATTACCTCCAACATTCTCTTTAAACCAACTCTGCAGGGAACACATTTTCCGCATGATTCAGCCACTGTGAAATTTATGAAAAATTTAGCCACATCCACCATGCAAGTGCGGGCATCCATAACTACCATGCCGCCGGAACCCATAATGGCTCCTGTTTTTGTTATGGATTCATAAGTGATTGGCGTATCCAAAAGACTTTCAGGCAAACATCCGCCTGAAGGTCCGCCCAACTGAACTCCCTTAAATTTCAATAGTCTCTTCGACATGCCGCCGCCGGGGCCAAATAAAAGCGCGCGGATGGTGGTGCCCATGGGAACTTCCACAAGACCGGTATTTTTTATTTTCCCGGCCAAGGCAAAAACTTTTGTGCCCCTGCTGCCTTCAACTCCTATAGCTGAATACCACGCGGCGCCTTTCACAATAATCTGACTTAAATTAGCTAAGGTTTCAACATTCTTGATTGTTGTGGGTTTGCCCCATAAACCTTTTTGAGCCGGAAATGGAGGTCTCGGCACAGGCATTCCCCTGCGTCCTTCAATGGAAGCCAATAAAGCTGTTTCTTCACCGCAAACAAAAGCTCCCGCTCCTTCCTTAATAGTTATATCGAAAGAAAATTTTGAACCGGATATGTTTTTGCCAAGAAAGCCTTTTTCTCTGGCTTGAGCCATTGCTATATTTAAACGCTTAATAGCCAAAGGATATTCAGCCCGGCAATAAATATAACCATTTTCAGCGCCAATGGCATAACCGGCTATAATCATTCCCTCTATAACGGCATGAGGATCACCCTCCAAAACACTGCGGTCCATAAATGCGCCCGGATCGCCCTCATCGGCATTACAAACCATATATTTCTCATCACCAGGGGCATTATGACAAAATTCCCATTTCATGCCCGTTGAAAATCCTGCTCCGCCTCTGCCTTTCAAGCCTGAGGCCTTAACTTCTTTTACTATTTCAATCGGAGTGGCGGCAAATAGTTTTTTTAATGAATCATAACCGCCCACCTTTATATAATCCTCAATGTTTTCGGGATCAATTTCTCCACAATTTTTAAGGACTATTTTTACTTGCCCTTCAAAAAACTTCTTATAATCCTCTCCCGCCAATAAATCCTTAAACGGCTCGCCTTTGGCTATATGGCTTTCAGCTATTTTGACAACATCTTCGGGCTTTACATATTCATATGTAATTCTATCTGAACCGGAAATAAAATCAACAAGAACGTCTCTAAAAAGCCCTCTATCTCCGACTCTTACAACTTCAAATTTATCCGATAATTTACGGCTTTTAATTTCCTTTTTGAAGTTTTCAGCCACTTTCTCCGCGCCAGCTGAAAGTCCGCTTGTGCCCATACATACAAATATTTTGGTAATTTTATCGCTCATTTAGCTTCTCCCGCTTCAAGGGCTTTTTTCTTATAACTATCCAGAACCTCTCCAATCTTGGTTATGGTAAGCCAACCATGAAATTCATCGTCTATTGTAATCACAGGCGCCATTCCGCAACAGCCCAGGCACGCCGCCCGCTCTAAAGAAAATACACCGTCTTTGGTAGTTTCACCGTCTTTAATCCCCAATTCTTCAGACAAATAATCAAGAATGTCTTTTCCACCCATAACATGACAGGCGGTTCCCTGACAAACCTTGATAATATGCTTACCTCGGGGACTAAGACAAAATTGCGTATAAAAAGTCAAAACCCCGTAAATTGTCACGGGGAAAATGGATAGTTCTTTGGCAATAAGAGTAACAACATCACCTGGAACATATCCATAAGCAGCTTGAACATGTTGCAATAAAGGAATAAGGGCGCCCCTTTTTCCTTTGTATTTTTCAAGTAATTTTTCTGTTTTAGAAAGGTCAATTTTCATAATTTTTCCAATAGTAATAAATTTGTGCTGCAAATCTCTGTAAATTTGTAACATAAAGTAATTAACCTTGTCAATTCAGGTGATAAATCCGCGCGCACGCAACTTATAACCACTATAAACAAAACTTATATCTCTAATAAACCATTTTCTTTTTTGCTAATCCAAAAAACTTAAAAACAACAAACTTTTTGGATTTCACCGTCGATAAAAATCATATTGACAAAAAAAAATCAAAGTGTTAGCATATTTGTATAGGGTAACTGTTAGTTAAATATTTTGTTAAACCTGCCCGCCCAATAAACAGCGGATCGGTTAATCTCAAGGAGGCTAGTAAATGTCAAACTTAAGTGTGGCGGAAAAAACCAATCCGCAAGTATCAGAATATATTTCAAAAGTCATGGATCGTTTAAGAGCGAAGAATCAGGGCGAAAATGAATTTCATCAAGCCGCTGAAGAAGTTCTCTTATCTTTAGCTCCCGTTATGGAAAGACATCCCGAATTCGTAAAAGCGGGATTGCTTGAAAGAATAACCGAGCCGGAAAGAGTAATAATGTTCCGCGTGCCGTGGGTAGACGATAAAGGCGATGTTCAAGTAAACAGAGGTTTTAGAGTGGAATTCAACAGCGCCATAGGACCATATAAAGGCGGCTTAAGATTTCACCCCAGCGTAAATCTCGGCATACTTAAATTTTTGGGTTTTGAACAAATATTCAAAAACGCTCTTACCACTCTGCCTATGGGCGGAGGAAAAGGCGGTTCGGATTTCGATCCAAAAGGAAAATCAGATAATGAAGTTATGAAATTCTGTCAATCCTTCATGGCTGAACTATATCGCCATATCGGACCCAGCAAAGATATTCCCGCCGGCGACATCGGCGTGGGCGGAAGAGAAATAGGTTATATGTTCGGGCAATATAAAAAACTTAAAGGCTCTTTTGACAGCGTTCTTACCGGAAAAGGCTTAACTTGGGGCGGAAGTTTAATTCGTCCCGAAGCGACCGGTTACGGCTGCGTGTATTTCGCAGATGAAATGCTGAAAACAAGAGATGATAGTTTTAAAGGAAAAAGAGTCGCCATTTCAGGTTCCGGAAATGTCGCTCAATACGCCTTACAAAAAGTCAATGAACTTGGCGGCAAGGTCATAACTCTTACCGACTCCAGCGGTTATATCGTGGATGAAGACGGCATTAATGAAGAGAAATGGGCGTTCGTAATGGACCTTAAAAATGTTCGCAGAGGAAGAATTAAAGAATATATTGAGAAATATCCAAACGCGAAATATTATGACGGCACGGGAGTATGGAATGTTAAAGTGGATGTGGCCCTTCCTTGCGCCACACAAAATGAGCTTAACGGCGATGACGCTAAAACACTGGTTAAAAACGGTTGTTTCTGCGTATCTGAAGGCGCGAATATGCCTTCAACCGCCGAAGCCATTGATGTGTTTATTGAGAATAAAGTTCTCTATGGCCCCGGAAAAGCGGCAAATGCCGGCGGCGTGGCGGTATCGGGACTTGAGATGAGTCAAAACGCCATTCGCATGAGCTGGACCAGCGAAGAAGTTGACGGCCATCTCCAACGCATCATGAAAACAATCCATAAAGATGCTCTTGAAACATCCATAGAGTATAATAAGAAAGGAAACTATATCGTGGGCGCGAACATAACCGGCTTCTTAAAAGTTGCCGACGCTATGATGGCTCAAGGAATAGTATAACCCGTTAAAAGAATTAATAAAAAAACCGAGGGTGATTAATATTACCCTCGGTTTTTTATTATAATGATAAGAAGAGAACAGCGCGGCAGGCAACAGCGTGGCAGATAATAAAATGTAGCATTATATCCCTGTCATTCTGAAATCTTATCCTGCAGAACTGTATCACTGCCGTACTGTAGCGCTATTTACTATGAACATGTTAACCGACCATCATCTAACGGATTATTTAACCGAACCCGGCGATTTTGAAAAAATGATGCCGCATCGCATCAACAAAATATTAATGGTGGCGTCTTTATATGATTCATTCCTTTTTGCTGATGATGAAAGATTAAAAGACGCCCTCTTTGGGGAACTCGCCAGAGCGCCAAAAATAACCCGCGTCTCAACAGCCAAAGAAGCCATGGAAATAGCGGGCAAGAAAAAGTTTGATCTCATTATAGCGATGACGCAAATTGCCGATACGGATATGAACATCTTTGCCAAAGAAATAAAAAAAATAAACGCCAAGATGCCTTTAGTGTTCTTATCTTTCAATATGCGCGATGTCTATAATCTGTCAGACGAAACCAAATCGCTGGTAAACGGAGTTTTTTTATGGTCGGGCGATACCAAAATTTTCTCGGCTATAATAAATCTAATTGAAGATGAAATGAATTTTGAACAAGACTCAAAAGTGGGCGTTCAAGCAACCCTGCTTGTTGAAGACAATGTAAAATTTTATTCTTCATATCTGCCCACCATTTATACGGAACTGATGAAACAAACTCAAATAGTAATCGCGGATGAATTAAATCCCGCTAAAAAAAAGCTTCGTTTAAAAGCAAGGCCGAAAGTGCTGCATGCCAGCAATTTTAATGACGCGTGGGAAATTTATTCAAAATATAAAAGAAATATCTTAGGCGTTATAAGCGATATAGAATTTCCGATAGACGGCAAAAAAACAAAAGACGCGGGCATACTTCTTTCAAAAAAAATACAAGAGGATTATCCCGACATGCCCATACTTTTGCAATCTTCAAACGGAGAATATTGCGATATAGCAAAAGATGTCGGCGCCTCTTTTTTAAATAAAGGCTGCGCGGATATCAGCACTCAATTGAAGAACTTTATTTTCACTTATTTCGGTTTCGGCGATTTTGTGTTTACCGATAAACAGGGAAAAGAAATCTTACGCGCCAGCGATGTGCAAACAATGATAAAAACGCTGAGAATAGTGCCGATAGAATCTCTTCTTCATCACGCGAGCCGCAATCATTTTTCAAAATGGCTGTTCGCCAGAACGGAATTTGAAATTGCCTATCATATCCGCCCCAAAAAGATTTCGGAATTTAAAGACGGCGAGGGCTTGAGGAAATATTTAATAGAAACACTGTATAGATTTATATCCAAAACCCAGCATGGCAGCATCCTTAAATTTGAAACAAGACTTTTCAATAATACGACTCCATTTTCAAAAATCGGAAACGGTTCCATAGGCGGAAAAGCCCGCGGCCTCGCCTTTACCGATTTTCTATTAAGCAAAAGAGATTTATCCAAAGACTTTGAAAATGTTTCAATAAAAGTTCCAAACACAATAACCATCGCGACGGATGTTTTTGACTTTTTCATAGAACAAAACGATATTTTATCGCAATTAAATACCGAAAAATCAGACAAACAAATCGGAGAAATATTTGAAAATGCCCGCCTTCCGGGTTATTTGCGCAGAGCCTTGCGCAAAATAATAGATACCTTGGAAGGGCCGCTCGCGGTGCGTTCATCTTCTTTGCTTGAGGATTCAAAAACTCAGCCATTTGCGGGAATCTATAAAACTTATATGCTCTCCAACGATCATCCCGATAAAGAAATTAGATTTAAACAACTCGTTAAAGCGATAAAATATGTTTACGCCTCAACATTTTCTTCGGAAGCCGCAAGCTACAGAAAATTTTCTCCGCATCTGCCCGATGAAGAAAAAATGGCGATTATAATCCAAAATGTGGTGGGTAAATATTATCCCCAATCAAAACGCTATTACCCCGATTTTTCAGGTGTGGCGCAATCATATAATTATTATCCGGTGCCGCCGATTACCAGCGACAATTCAATAGTCCATATCGCTTTAGGCCTTGGAAAAGCTATTGTTGAAGGATATAATACACTCAGATTTTCCCCCGAACATCCTCAAAATTTACATCAATTTTCCACAATAAATGATTTCTTTACCAATTCCCAAAAACGAATAGTAACACTGAACCTTGATGACTCAAGTAATAATAACAAGGACTTGAGTTATGACCATGAACCGGCTATAGAAGAAATTGATATTTCAAAAGCTAATGAAGACGGCTCACTTGAATTGGTCGGCTCTTCCTATTCAAGCGAAAATGATATTATCTATGACAATATATGGAATAAAGGAGCAAAACTGATAACTTTCGCTCCGATACTAAAAAGTAAACTCCTGCCTTTAACCGAAATTCTTCAATCCATTGCTCAACTGGCTAAAGAAACAATGGGCACAAATATAGAAATGGAATTCGCGGCAAACTATAACAGAAAAACGGAAACAACCGAATTTTATATTCTTCAAATACGCCCCATGGTTTCAAGAAGTTTCAGTCAGAAAATAACCTTTGACGATATAAAAGAAAAATCCATAATATGCTCAAGCAATACAACTTTGGGAAATGGCCATATTAATGATGTAAAACATATCGTTTTCGTAAAACCTGAAAAATTCAGCACCATGAAAACTTATGATATCGCAAATCAAATAGGCGAACTAAACAGATTATTAAAAGACAGTCCTTATATCCTTATAGGACCGGGCCGCTGGGGTTCAAGCGATCCCTTACTTGGAATACCCGTAAAATGGCATCAAATATCCAATTCCAGAACCATAGTGGAAAGCAATTATGAAAAATTTTCAATCGACCCTTCCTACGGCACGCACTTTTTCCACAATGTAACTTCTCTCGGCATGGCGTACTTCACCATAAATTCCAAACAAACGGAGCAAATGATTGATTGGGATTGGTTTGAAAAGCAAAAATCCGAAGTGGATATGGAGTTCGTGAAATTGATTAAAGTGGGGAAAGCCCTCGACATCCGAGTAGACGGCGGAACAGGAAAAGGAATAATCGCATTAGGATAAAATAGCCCGGCAGCTCGACAGCGAGACAGCTTGGCAGCAAAAACAAAAACTCAAAAAAGAATGTAGTCGCAAAGCTTGCTTTGCTCTTGTAACCAAAAATGTAGCCACAGCGCCTTGCGCTGCCCACAAAAAAACAACTAATAATTTATCTCTGGAATTCTCGGCAAAGTTTCGCGCTCACTCCTTGTGGGTTTTTAAATTATGTGCCCTTCGGATTTTCCGCCAGCTCCGGAACTCAGGCAAAAGACATAGCTTTTACCTTCAAACATCCTCGCTGTTCATAGAAGAATTCGCTGCAAATCCTTGGTCAAAAACCCAATATCGTTCACCGCAAAATCTTTGCCTCATTCCAATTATTTCTTTTCCTGTTTTAAAAAAATAAACCCACCGCCCAAATTACGGTAAAGCCGAATTACCCGCAACAGAAATAAGGAAAATCTTTATAAAAACCTAAATGATTTTTTGAAATACACAATCCACATACTTGTTATTCCATGTTATATAAACTTCCTTAAAATACTTCTTATTTTTAATTAAATCTGTTTCACTTCTCAAGACTTTTTTAATAGTTTCTAATGTCCCAGCATCAAACAAACAATCTCTAATCACCATCACTAAAATCCCTTTTCCATATGTATTATATGCATCTTCATAAGATTTTTTAGTTAATTTGTTTTCAAGATTTATTAAAAACTTCTGAGCGATTCTTTCATCAAGATTAACTATCGGCCTAATACGGCGGGGATAATCTTCAAGATTATCTTCCTTGGCTTCATCAACACTTCTATAAACATCACAATGTTCAATCCAAATTGACAGCTTTCCATTAGATACAACGGCATCAGGAGGGTCTGGTCTTTTTATGACTTTATAAGTAATATTGTTTTCTTTATTATAAAACTCAAGAAATTTCTCTATTACAATCTTTTCATGATTAGCGTTAACCATTTTATTTGATATTACATTCCCCCCATTGCACTAATTTTCCCCATTATACCCTGAATATCTGATTCCACTTTGTTATGCAAGGATGGATTTAATTTTACAGCCATATTATAATCATTCAATGCTTTTTTATATCTAATCTTAGATTCTTCTTTATTGTTAAGGAGAGAAAAATAATAACCCCAAGCACCATATTGAATACCTCTTCCCAAATAAAGTCCCGCATCATTAGGTTTTATTTCAATTGCTCTATCCATATCAGCAATTGCCTTATCCATTGCCCCTCCTTTCCGATAATCTCTTTTTTGAGTATATACATGACTACGATAAGCCAAGGTCTCTATATTGTTGGGATGTAGTAATAATGCCTGGGAATAATCTGCTATAGCTTTATCATAATCTTTCATCACACGATA
>DAOWCC010000151.1 GCA_030639665.1 Elusimicrobiota bacterium
AAGCAAGGGCCGCCGCGGTAGGTTCATTCACAAGCCTTACAACTTCAAGCCCGGCTATTGTGCCCGTATCTTTTGTGGCTTGCCTTTGATTTGCATTAAAATAAGCGGGAGCCGTGATAACGGCTCTATCCACCGTGGCGCCGAGAAAAGATTCAGCGTCTTTTTTAACTTTTTGAAGGAGATACGCGGATAATTGCTGAGGAGTAAATTCTTTATCATTCACTTTATATTTCTCTCCGCTTCCCATTTTTCTTTTAAAACGGGCTATTGTTCCGTCGGGATTTGCCACGGCTTGTCTTCTTGCCGGCTCTCCCACAAGCATTTGACCGTCTTTCGCGAAAGCCACATAAGACGGAAAAGCTTTCCCGCCCAAACTCGTTCCTTCCGCTGAAGGGATCATTGTAGTCTTTCCGCCTTCCATAATCGCGGCGGCCGTATTTGAAGTTCCTAAGTCAATTCCTATTATTTTTGCCATATTACTCCTCCTATTTATTTAAATCCTCATTTTTCGCTTCACACTTCTTTTTCGCTATCTTAACACAGCTCGGACGAAGAACTTTATCGTCCATATAAAAGCCTTTTTGCAATTCTTCCACCACCATACCGTCATTTTCATCATCTCCGTCGACAGTGCCCATGATATCGCATTTCATCGGGTCATAAGGTTTGTCTAAAACATCAATCTCCCTTATATTTTCTCCTTCAAAAACTTTTTTAAATTCTTTAAATATCATTTCAAGACCGACAACAATATCTTTAACTTCCTTATTTTCATCATCCGTTTTTACATCGCTTACATGCAGATGAGCCTTTAATAAAAGGTCATATAAAGGAAGCAACTTTAAAAGAATTTCCGCCTTTCCCCATTTTATGAGACCGGGTCTTTCTTTCTCCATTCTCTTGCGGTAATTTTCAAAATCCGCCTTAAGAACCAAAAGCTGATTATAATAATCGGGCTTGTCATCTATAGCTGGTTTAACTAAGGATGGCTTATCTTCCGCAGTTTTAGTATCGGAAGACTTTTCTTCCTTAGCCGGCTTATCACCGGCAGAGTTATCTTCCATAATCTCCGCGTCAGTTTCTTCCATTTCTTCTTTTTTTGATTCTAAATCATTTTCTTCAGTTTTATCTTTCTTAGTCATAATATATATATCCTTATAATTGAGTCTTTCTTAATCGTCAAAAGTGAGCTCATCCCACTGCGACAACATCCCTTCAACCATATAGCTTACGGAATCCACCAATGAAATCATCTTAGGGTACTCCATCCTTTTATTGCCAAGTATCCCCACCAAACCGACAACCTTATCTTTAACACAATACGAGGATGTGATAAGACTAAAATTATTAAATTCTTTAATATGCGTTTCAGAACCTATGGTTACATCCACAATTCTATTACCGCCCTGATTGCTTATTTGTTTTTTTTCAACACATTCTTTAAGCCTTTCCTTAATCATATGCGAAAAACTGTCTCTTTCCTCAATAATTCTCATTATATTTCTAAAATCTTCAAAATCATCTTTCTCGGCATATTGCGATATCTTGGACAAACCCTCAAGATAAACCGATTCTTCTTCTTTGGCGGCATTTAAAAAATACTCATAAAGCTTTTTCAGCACTTCACCGTTTATAATATTACCTTCACTTACATTTATAAATTTATCCCATATTACGCGCGCGGCGTCCGATAAAGGAATATCTTTTAATTTTTTATTTATATGAGAAGCCAAGGCCCTTAAATATCTTTTATTTACCTGTTCGGTGAGAATGACCGGAAAATGCTTTACTATGCCGGAATGAGTCACCACAATAATCAAAACGCTTTTAAAACTCATAGGCACAAAATCAATTCTTTTTATGACATCATTTTCCATTTCCGCCGATAATGTAAAACCGGCGCATTTTGATAAATTGGCTATTACCTTTGAGGTATGCCGCATTAAAACATCCAATTGCTCTATCCTGTTTTCATATTCATGTTCAAGCCTCTCTTTCTCACTCAAGGCCATTCTTTGCAATTGCAAAACATTGTCCACATACTCTCTATAACCTTTATCCGTTGGAATTCTTCCGCCGGAGGTATGCGGCTGCTCGAGATAATCCGTTTCTTCCAAATTCTTTAAAACGCTTCTTATGGTAGCGCTTGAAATATCCAAACCACTACTGGAAGCGATAAGCTCACTGCTTACCGGCTTGCCCGTATTTACATAGTTATAGACAACCCAATTAAGGATTTTCTTTCTTCTATTCTCGGCTGTTTCGGGTTTTAATATTCTCATGCTTTATATGGATATTATATATATTTTTCAAGTAAATTAGCAATCTACTTAATTGACTGCTAATAATATATACCTTATAGCTATGTTTTATGAAGTGAAGGTTTTGGATTGGATTTACCCAGTTAAATACGCCTTGCTGTTCAAGATGTAATTTCAGACTTTTATATACTCCTGAAGTCTGAATTATTTAACGGGGTGAATCTTTATAAACCACTTTGATGCCATTAAAATCAATCCAATCCAAGGACAAAGGACTGATAATGGCGTTTGAGGGAACTTCTAAAATTTTTTCTCCGGGAATCAACATCTTACGAATATCATAATCACTGAGGAAAATTCTTTTTCCAAGGCTTTTGACCGCTTTCTTTTGATTTAAGTTATCCGGTTTTTTATCCCCCAATAAAAAACCGGCCACAATATCCGTTAAATCATTAATATTCAAACTCATTAATTCACCCTGAAAATCTAAAATTAGGCCGCTTTCAGCGGCTAACCTTTCTTTATCCTGTCAAAATCCCCCTACCCCCCTTTACAAAAGGGGGGAATTTGCTCCCCTCTTTAACAAAGAGGGGCCGGGGGAGATTTGCTTTGCGCCTTTTGCGATTATTTAGACTTTAATAGATATTTTTGCGATATACTTATCCAAGTCATCGTGAGGCCTGGCAATAACATGAACGGCAATAAGCTCGCCCACCTTCTGAACGGCGGCGGCTCCCGCTTCAACAGCGGCTCTAACAGCTCCCACTTCTCCCGTGCATAAAGTAGTCATATAAGCCGAACCTATTTTTTCATAGCCGATTAATTTTACATTAGCGGCTTTTCCCATGGCGTCTGACGCCTCTATCATTCCGATAAATCCTTTTGTTTCAATCATTCCCAATGCGGGTTTCGGTTCTGTCATTATTTTCTCCTTTGAAACAGCAGATTAAGACCAAGGCCAAGATTCAGTAAACCCTATTGCTTAATTGCTTTTTTATTTCTTACTACTCTCTGTTGCTGTAGCTCTGTACTACTGCCAAGCTGTCGCGCTATATTAATACTGTCCTTTTTCCGCGGCGCCGCCTGAAATTATGGCGATACTCGCGCTTGTGCCAAGACGGGTCGCTCCGGCTTTTATCATCGCTTGAGCAATACCGGCGTCTTTTATGCCGCCTGAAGCCTTAACTCCCATTTCCGCTCCCACTGTCGCTCTCATTAAAGCAATATCTTCAACCGTAGCTCCGCCCGAGCCAAACCCCGTTGAAGTTTTAACAAAATCCGCATTGGCTTCCTTGGAAAGAATACAGGCTCTTATCTTTTCTTCTTTGGATAAATAGGATGTTTCCAATATAACCTTGAGAATTTTTCCGCAAGTGGCGGTTCTGACCGCTTTAATATCATCCAAGACAAGCCTGTCATTACCGGATTTCAAAGCGCCTATATTTAAAACCATATCTATTTCATCGGCGCCATTGGCTATGGCGTCTCTGGCTTCAATAGCTTTAATTGTGGGAGTGCTCGAGCCCAAAGGAAAACCTATCACAGTACAAACCTTAACGCCGCTTCCTCTCAAAAGCCTGCTCGCGAGCGTAACATAAGCGGGATTTATACAGACCGAGGCGAAACAATATTTTCTGGCATCCTCGCAAAGCTTGCCTATTTCTTCCTGAGTGGAATTGGCTTTTAATAAGGTATGATCAATCATTCCCGCGATGGAAGAGGTTTTTTCATCGGCATTGCAAAGGCCTATTCTATCAACGCCCATACCTTTAAATTGTTCTTCACTCATATAGCTTAAAGGATTGCATTCCTGGCACTCGGGCCCACAAGTATTTTTATCCAATTGACAATCCGCTTCCGCGTCGGAATATTCTTTTTTCTGCGAAGGCATCGATGAGGGCTTGTTTACAAGCGGCTTCTGAAAAATCTTGCCGCCGCTTCCCATAGTCACGCCTTTAAAAGGTTTATTTATATTTGGCTCCAAAGAAGTTAAACCCTTCCGGCCTAAAATTTTCACAACTTCATTCGCTATTTTTTTTATTTCATCTTCACGCATTTTATCTCCCTGCTTTAGTCAACTATACCGCAAATTATGGTTCTAATCGGCGCTTTCGGATTATTTAACATTTTTTTTTGCCGAACCGCCTTCATCCACGACAAGAACGGTATTTCCTATTCCGGCTCCAAGATCTCTATCAACAGCTAAAGTGGTATCGCCTGAAAATTTCCCATCATTTGAAATAGGCTTAACAAGGAGCAGCTTCAAATTATTTAATTGAGCATGCTTTCTTGTAGACCAAATATTTCCCACGACTTTTCCAATAAACATAATAAAATAGAGATCAGAAAACAGAAATCAGCGAGCAGTGACTTAAGGAGCTCTTTAATTCTTTTCTATTTTCTCTATACCTTCTCCTTTTTTTCTAAAATAATTCTTATTCGTATACTACTTTCTACTATCTGCTTTCTGCTCTCTAGCGTCTATTTGTTTTCCGTCAATTATTCCCAAAATAGCGGCGTCTACGGGCGGATAAATTTCATCAACCGAAGTTTCTCCGCTCCAACCGTCAAAAGCTATTATCGCCTCTTTAGAAGCTACATAAAAAACAGTTTCCCCCGCGCCGGAACCGACACAATCGGCCGCGACCAACGGTTCACCTAAGGGTTTATCCGTATCCCAATCAAGAGGCTGAATCAAAAGCAAAGTCTTTTTTTCCATACCGCAACATTGATTCGCGGAAAAAACTCTTCCTATAATTTTTGCTTGTTTCATATGCTCCTTTTAGTCGCAGGCTACAGATCTCAGATCACAGGTTTCAAGTCACCAGTAACAGCAAACAAATTTTTTTCACTAACCTTATGACTCCAAAACTCTCAAACTCTTTTTAACTCGCCCTGTTAAATACGTCTTGTTTCTCAAGGCGTAATTCCAGATTTTTGTATGCCCTGAAAATCTGAAATTATTTAACGGGGTAAATTACCCTTTTCAATCGCGGTTATCTTATCAAGTCTCTTTTGATATCTCCCGCCTTCATAAGGCGTTTCAAGCCAGACTTTCAAAATTTCTTTCAAAGTAAGTTCGCCGTGAGTTTTCCCGCCCAAACAGATGACATTGCAATTTTCATGAGCCGCGGCAAATCTTGCCGAGATAATATCATAAGCGCAAACAGCTCTTATGCCGCGAATTTTATTAACAGCTAAGCAAACTCCGCCGCCAAAACCATCCAACAAAATTCCCTTATCAAATTCTTTTCTCTTTACAGCTTCGCCGACTAACATGGAGATATCGGGAAAATCAACAGAGTCCGTAGAATAACAACCGAAATCCGTAATCTCATGGCCTAAAAGCTGAAGAAATTTTTTAATTTTTTCTTTTGCCTCAAATCCGGCATGGTCCGAACCGATTACTATTTTCACCCTACCACCTGCTTAGCGGCATTAAGCCGCTTATTTATTTTTAAAGTTTTTTTCACCATATATTGTTTCCTCATCTACACCACCTATTTATTGAAGGCAAATCTTCGATTTGCAAGTAGGTGGTAGGGTCATTACAAGCCTCCAAAAAAATCGCTTATAAAAATTCCAATAAATGCGCGTCGGCATT
>DAOWCC010000105.1 GCA_030639665.1 Elusimicrobiota bacterium
GTCGGTTCAGGTTCTATAACGGGAATATCAGGCGCCGCAGGTTTAGGCGGCGTTTTTTTTATTGGCGTGGCCGCGCGAACCATTCCAAATGCTTTTGAAATACTCTCAAGCAATTTCGCGTTGGAAACCGGTTTTTCAAGAAAATCGGAAATATCCATATTCAGGCTTTTCAAATGCTGACGATTAACGGCGCCCGTGAACATTATAATGCGCATCTTGCGCGTATCCACATTACTGCGAACTTCCTGAATAAGCTCATAACCGTTCATCTTGGGCATATTAAAATCAACCAGAATAAGGTCCGGTTTGAGATTATTGATAATGCCAAGAGCTTCCACTCCGTTTCCGGCTTCCAATACAGTATAGTGATTGACAGATCATAAGTCATTAATCAGCTCTCTGTAATCCTTATTATCGTCAACCACCAAAATGGTCTTTTTTTCTATTTTTGGAAGGTTCACCCCGGGCTTCAACACGGATTCAGCTGCAGGGGACGACTTAACCCGCGTTGAAGCCCTCTCCACTTCCACATCCACAAACATAGCGTCTATATCCGAGCCCGTATCTTTAGAAGGATAAGCGTTCATAACATCTCCCCTGCAAAACGCATCTTTTCTTCAATTAACCGCAAAACAACCGCAGGTTAAGGCAAAGGTTAAGGAACAATGAGCTCCTTATTTTTCCTTTACTTTGCTTCTCTTCTTGTTGACGCTTCCACCTCTACCTAGACCTGCTTTTTACTACCTTCCTCATATATAGTATATGTTCTCGGCAAGCCGCGCGCAATTGGCGGATTCCTTTTTTTATTGACTTTTTTCCACTTAACAACAAAGGCATCGAGGCATAAAGGCATAAGGCACAAAGTAATGGTGAGAAATAAAAGAAGGCCAGAGGCATAAGGCGCGAGAAAAACAAGACCCTACGACTCCAAGACTCTTCGACCCTGAGACTCTAAGACTTTTAGTTAATGGATTATTTGGAATTTTTCCGGTATTGAGTGGGAGTGGTTTCAACAATTTTTTCAAATTGTCTTATAAACGATTCCGTATTGATATAGCCGAGTTTGGCGGAAATTTGTTTTATGCCCAGACCCGTTGTTTTAAGCATGCTTTTAGCTTGGTCCATTTTTACTTTCAGTTTATATTCATTAAAGCCCATGCCGGTATTTTCCCTGAATAAGCGGCTTAAATATTTGGGGCTCATATATACGATTTCAGCGGCATCCCGCAAAGTGATTTTTTTAAAGCAATTGCCCTCAATAAAGCCCTTAACATGCTCTATTTTGTTTAGGACATTCATATCTCCGGGGCGGCCCTCTCCGGATTTATCTGAAAGTTCTTTTTTTATTATCTCGCGCAGGACTTCAATATCAAAGGGTTTTTCCAGATAATTATCCGCCTTGTTTTTCAGCGCTTTGATGGCCACATTTTTTGTGCTATAGCCGGTCATGATAATCACTTTTTTTTCGGGAGAAATATCTTTTATTTTTTCCAGAGCCGCCAGGCCGTTCATGCCCGGCATATTAATATCAAGGATAATCAAATCCAATTCATTGGGCTTTTTAAGCATAGACAAAGCTTCTTCGGCGTTTGAAGCTTCGGCTATATCATATTCCCGGCACCAGATTTTTAAGGTGCCGCGAAAAACCGCGTCATCGTCAACTATAAGAATTCTGCCCCTCATAAAATCAATCACCCCCAATGTTTACATAGTGTATATGTTACAAATTATTTTACGGTTTTATTAAAAGCCCGGTCAAATAAGCGTATTGCCGCCACCGCCGCCATTATTATTAAAAAAGGTTCCAAAACCAAGCGGTAACGTATCATTGAAGGAAAGATGGTTTGTATGAAAGTGTAATAAGATATCAGTCCTATTATCGGCAGCAGTTCTTTGAATCGGTGTCTGGAAAACCAAAATCCCGCTATGGCAAATATAAATAGCGGCAAAAAAGAAAGGAGTGAAATAAATCCAATTTTTTTGCTCATGTTTTTAACGGGAACTATTCCCCAAAATCTGCGTAGTTTTTGAAAAGCCAAAACAGCCGTTCTTTTTGGATTTTCTTTTAAATAAGAAAGTCCTTGTTCATAATGCCATTTATCCATTCCCAGTTCTCCCAATTTAATGTCGGGATAAGAAGGAGGGCAGTCTCCTCCTCCATCCGCCAGAGGGTTGGCTCCTACCCAAAGAGTATAACCGCCTTCAGTGGAAAACGGAACGAATCTATCAAAGACATTATAATTTCTTATCCACCAGGGGCTGACTGCGATTATAAAACCAGCCAGAAAAGCTACACCCCATATTTTTTTAACATTTAATTTGGGATTCAAAAACGGCCAAATTATTCCTATCAATGTTGCTCCCGCGAATTGAGACCTGCAAAGGCAGGCAAAACCCGTTAGGAGTCCGGCTATGCCCGCTTGAATGGAATTTTTTTCCATCATCATAAGAGTGAAGGCTGAAGTGGATAAAACCAAAAATAGCGTTTCAGGCACAATTTGACCGGAGTAAAAAACAAAATGAGGATGGAAAGACGCCCAGGCGAAAGCGAGAACCCCTTCTCTCCATGACCAAAGATTTCTTGTTAATAGCCATACGCATAAGGGAATAATCATGGAAAGCAGAGCTAAATAAATCCTAAGCGGCAGTATGGGATTTATCCCGTGGATTTTGGAAATAATTACGATGAAAGCGGAAAAACCGGGAGGGCGCAATGCCTTATAGGTGAATCCTTCGGGGGCTATTAATGTCATGGTTGTTTCATAGGAGTTTTTTTGCATCCAGTTATTGGCCATTTTAAGATAAGATGTGCTTGCGACATATTTCCCTTGTCCGGGAGAGTACTCAATAGAACTGCCGCCTGTTCCCAAAAAAACAAAACCTATTCTCAGTGTCAGCGCCGCGAGCGCTATGGCAAGAATCCATTTTTTTTCCAATGTCATGGTTTTTCTCTCAATCTTGGAATACCTCGGAAGATGAGGTCAAAACGCCATTGTCTTTTCAGTTCGATTTGCTCAAAATGTTCTTCTAAAAAATTTCTCCATTCCGATGAATTGTAAGAAACTTGATGTTTATGATGCCACATACGGCCCGCTGTAGCCGACCATATTTCCCATATTGTTTTCCATAATAAACTATTGTCGGGTGTGCTCATGACAAGAATTCCCTTTGGTTTAAGCACTCTCTTTATTTCCGCCAGGGCTTTGGAAATATCCGTTATGTGTTCTAAAATTTCCATGGCTACAACATTATCAAATTCCCCGTCTTTAAATGGCATTGATGTAATATTCCCTTTATGAAATTCATAAGGCCCTTTCCTTTCTTCAATATCCAGTCCAACCGAATTATCTTTATCTAAAAATCGCAAGAATGCCTGATCAGGCATATGTTCGCAGGGTTTTCCGCAACCTATATCCAGAGTTCGCCCTTCGCCAATCATGGCTTTTACTTTTTTGTAGCGTCCGGTATGAAACGCCGTTCTAAGCCGGCTCAAAGGTTTTTTAATAAAAAACAGGTTCCAAAATGTTTTCATATATTATCAGTTCCTCGTTAATGGATTTTTTTGTAATTTTTCAGGAACATTATCTCAAGTATTATCGTTTCCATGTCAATTTTATGACCGTTTCAATGGCTTTGATAATTTCATTTTTTGATATTTTAGACATTCCCAATTCTCTATCCGTAAATGTAATGGGAATTTCTTTGACTGAAAAACCGTGATTTTGAAGTTTGTATAAGATTTCGATTAAAAAAGAGTAACCGTTGGAAAAAACTTCATCCAAATTAATGGATTTAAAAATAGCCGTTTTATAGCAACGAAAACCGGCTGTGCAATCGCGCGCCTTTAAACCAATCATGGTTTTAGCGAATAAGTTGGCGCATCTTGAAAGTAATTTTCTGCTCAAAGGAGAATTTAAGGCTTTGCCTCCGTCAACATATCTCGAGCCTATGATTATGTCGAAGTTCTTTGACTGCTCTATAATCGCGGGAATATAGGAGGGATCGTGCGAAAAATCCGCATCCATTGTGAGAATAAGATCCGCGTTTTTTTCCATAGAATATTTAAAACCGGCTATATGAGCCGTTCCAAGCCCGAGTTTTTTTTCTCTATGAACTATATGCAATCTTTTTTCATTCTCTTTTAATTTATCAACCAGCTTGCCGGTGCCGTCGGGGGAATTATCGTCAATAACCACTATTTCAATGGGAAGAGTGATTTCCAAAACTTTTTTTAGCAAGCGCTCAATGTTTGCTATTTCGTTAAAAGTGGCTATTATGACAAATATTTTCATAGTGTTTTAAAAGTATCTTACAAAATTCTTGAATAATTTTTTATAAATTGAGAGACGGGGTTTTCAGCCTATCTGAATTATTTTGTTTTTTAGCGCATGATTAGCATATTTACATTGATATTTTCTAAAATACTGCTAAGTTAAAAACGGATGGTTTTCATATAAACAAGATTTTTTGAGAGGGAAAATATGATTAAGAAGATTTCTGAATTTTCAGCTATTATTCCGGTTGCCGGAGAAGGCACAAGACTTAAGCCGCATACTCACACTTATCCCAAAGTTCTTCTAACTGTGGGAGATAAACCCATAATTGGCCATATATTGGATGACCTTCAAAAAGCGGGCATAAGAAAAGTCTATATGATTATCGGCTATATGGGCGATAAGATAAAAGAATATATAGGCGCTAATTATCCCAAACTTAAGGTTACTTATATTGTTCAGGGAGAGGCCAAGGGTTTGGGTCATGCCATTTGGATGGCGAAAGATTATGTTGAAGGTCCGGCTATGATAATGCTCGGTGATACCATTTTGTCAGCTGATATTAAGAAATTCTTAAAGCCCGGCATTAATGCTTTAGCTGTTAAAGAAGTGGAAGATCCCAGGCGTTTCGGTGTAGTTGAAAGCAAGGGCGGTTATATAAGGAAAGTGGTTGAGAAACCTCAGAATCCCAAAACCAATACTGCCATTGTGGGTATTTATTCGTTTCATAATAGTTCTATTTTATTCGGCAGTTTGGATAAGTTGATAGCTTCCGGTAAGAAAACCAAAGGGGAAATTCAGCTTACAGACGCTTTAGAGCTAATGATAAAAAGCGGAGTCAAAATTAAGCCCATTACCATAGAGGGCTGGTATGATTGCGGCAAACCCGAAACCCTTCTTGCCACCAACAGATATATTCTAAAGAAGAAAAAAATGTCAGCCAAGATGAAAAATGTTGTTATTATAGACCCGGTATATATAGCTAAATCGGCAAAAATTAAGAACGCCATAATAGGCCCGAATGTCTCTATCGGTGAAAATGCCGAGATATCATGGTCCATGATATCTGATTCCATAATTGGCAGAGATTCCTCCATAACCAATATGAACTTAAATAAGTCCTTAATAGGCTCGGGTATCGTATTGAAAGACCATGTTAAGAAGATTAATATCGGCGATAGTTCCGAAATCAGTTTCGAATAGGGGTATAGACGGTTTTATACTATAAGTGAAAAATCAGTTCCACATTCAAAATAGAAATATATCGTCTGGTTTTTTGTATTTAATCAATTTTCTTTGATTTGCTATTTTCCATTATGAATTTATTAATCACCGCGCTGTAATATTTTTCGAAATTTTCATATTCGTCTTTATGCGCGTAAAATTCAAATTTATAAATTTGAGTTCCTTTTACAAGATATAGATAAACGGTTTGAAGCCATTGATTGGGGCCTCCGTAGAGTTTGTAACCATAAAAATTAAATTTATTTTTTGTTCCCTTTCTTAAAAATTTATAACACGGATAATAATCGGGATTTTTATTGCAAGGTAGCGTGTTTATCATCTCTTTAATAGGACTTGAGAGCCATTTTTTATCAATTTTGCCACTGTTAAAATGATTTACATTTTCCACCTCAATTTTTGCCCAATTTTTAGATGAAGGATTTTTATCCGTTGTAGCCCATACTCCGCAGTTGATTGCGTCAAAATCTATATCTTCTCCATAATAAAAGCTTTCTCTGCCCAATAAATTTGGAACATCAGGGTAGGTTCTTTTCCAATCTTTCGGATAACAAAGTTTTTCATTTTTAAAATCTAAACATCTAACCCTGATTTTATTTTTGCCTGCCCAGGTAGTAATGGGCGCTACAATGGAAAATATCATAAAAATCAGAAAATATTTCTTCATAGTTTACCCCTTCTGGAGAAGTATACAGGCCTAATGCTATTTTGTCAATGTAGAGGAGAGGGGGCGCGTCTATTGGCGATAGTTCCGAAATCAGTTTCGCATAACCCTACCACCCGCAGAGACGCAAAAGCGTCTAAATACTGTGTGGCGCTATAGGCGCCACATGCAGCTGATAGGGTAATCGAAAAGAACGCAGATTTTTGAGTTCTTTAAATATTTCTCATTGCCTGTTGTCAGGACAGACTTAAAGAGTTAGAATTATTATAGTAGTAAATGCTATAGACATCTCGTTATCGCTAAAATTTAAGCACACATACAAACTAAAAGGAGACACAAAATGGAAAAGCCAGTTTCAAAACCCAATTGTCCTAATTTTTCCTCGGGGCCTTGCGCCAAAAGACCGGGGTGGAGCGTTGATGTTTTAAAGAACGCTCTTGTAGGAAGATCACATCGCAGTAAAGAAGGAAAAGCGAAATTAAATGAAGTTTCCGCTCTGATGAAAGAAGTTCTCGGTTTGCCCGAAGATTACCGCATAGGCATAGTCGCGGGCTCGGATACCGGAGCTTTTGAACTTGCCATGTGGACTTTACTCGGCTCAAAGCCCGTAGATATCTTCGGTTGGGAAGCTTTCGGTAAAGACTGGATAAAAGATATAACCACTCAGCTTAAATTGGAGAATGTAAACGAATATAAAGCCGATTACGGCCAGCTTCCTCCTTTAACTAAAGCTGATTTTTCCCATGATGTTATTTTCACATGGAACGGCACAACCTCAGGCGTTAAAGTTCCCAATGCGGACTGGATTCCTTCTGAGAGAGAAGGACTTGTAATGTGCGACGCGACCAGCGGCGTATTTGCCATGGATATAGACTTTTCAAAACTTGATGTCGTGACTTTTTCCTGGCAGAAAGTTTTAGGCGGAGAAGCCGCCCACGGAATTCTTATCCTTTCACCTAAAGCTGTCAAAAGAATGGAAGAAAATGAGCCTAAAGTCACATGGCCTCTTCCCAAACTTTTCAGGCTTGCCAGCGGTAAGAAACTTAAACCGGGCGAACTTGAATACAGCACTGTAAATACACCTTCATTATTGTGTGTTGAAGATGCCCTTGATGCCCTTAAATGGGGACAATCTGTCGGAGGCCTGCAAGGTTTAATTACACGCTCCAATAATAATCTTAAAGCCATTGAAAATTGGGTTGAGAAAACGGATTGGATTGAGTTCTTATCAGATACGAAAGAGAACCGCTCAAATACTTCCATCTGTCTTAATATTTCGGCTGACTGGTTTGCAAAACTTGAGGATGCTGAAAAAACAGTGGCCGCCAAGAAAATAACTTCCATGTTAGCTAAAGAAGAAGTGGCCTATGATATCAATTCATACGGTAAAGCTCCCGCCGGAATCAGAATATGGGGCGGCGCGACCATTGAGACTTCAGATATCGAAGCTCTTTTGCCCTGGCTTGATTGGGCCTATTGTGAAGTTGCCAAAACTTATTCAGCGTCATGCTGCCAAGGAGATTGTAAATGAAAGTATTAATAGCCGATAAATCAGATAATATATGTGAAAAAATTCTTAGTGAAAACGGTATAGAGGCGGTTGTCAAAACCGGTATGACCCCCGATGAACTTAAAGGTTGTGTGGCCGAATATGACGGTGTAATCATCAGAAGCGCCACCACTTTAACCAAAGAAATAATTGACGCGGCAACCAGCCTTAAAGCCACAGTCAGAGCCGGCATAGGCGTCGATAATATCGACATTCCCGCCTGCACCGAGAAGAAAGTGCTTGTTATGAACACTCCCTTGGGCAATACCGTTTCAACAGCGGAGCATGCCATCGCCATGATGATGTCATTATGCAGATTCATTCCCCAGGCCAATGCCTCAACTCATGCCGGGAAATGGGAAAAGAAAAAATACGGCGGCATTGAAGCTTTCGAAAAAACTTTGGGCATAATCGGTCTTGGAACCATCGGTTCCATAGTAGCCGATAGAGCTCTCGGTCTTAAGATGAAAGTTATAGCCTATAATCCCACATTAACCCCAGAGAAAGCCGCAAAACTCGGTGTTGAATGTGTTACTTTGGATGAGCTTTATAAAAGATCAGACTTTATCAGCTACCATGTTTCCATGAGAGACACCAGCAAAGGTATGATAAATAAAGAAGCCATCAGCAAAATGAAAGACGGCGTTAGAATTGTAAATTGCGCCCGCGGCGGCATCATGAATGAAGCCGATCTTAA
>DAOWCC010000252.1 GCA_030639665.1 Elusimicrobiota bacterium
ATACCCGTTAGCGCGGGGCAAACGGTGGAAAGGGATTTTAATTGGTAAATAAACAGCAGGCATAAAAAAGGCAACAGGCGTAAAGAATTAAGGAATAGTTAAAAACATTTTATGAGTCAATTAAAAAAAAGATTAGGGAAGTTTTTTTGTGGAAGCCTGTCGTCTGTGGCCTGTCGCCTGTGGCCTGTTAAAAAGGGCTATACATTAATGGAATTAATGGTGGTTGTGGCTATAATGGGCGTGCTTCTTCTTGCCAGTCCCAGGATTTTTAAAAACGCTTTTAGATTTGTCCGGCTTTCTTTCGCGAGAGCGGAAATTCAAAAAAATGCCCGCGGTTCTCTCTCAAATATAAATAGAGAACTCCGGCAAGCGCAGGCCTCCTCCATAGTTATCGATGAATTAGCGGGAATGCCGCCTCATTCAAGAATAACATTTACCAGATATCGTCCCGATGGTAGTACCCGGAAAATTTCATATTATCAGAACGGTAGAAAGCTTTATTTGAGTGTTGCCGGCGCGGATGGTAAAATGATTGCCGATAAACTTAAATATATAGCCTTTTCTTATCCGAAAACGGATGATGACTCCATTGTTTCGGTTTCTCTTACTTTTGAAAAAGAAACTTATGAAGGCGCGTCAAAAGCGCTTCAGATGGCGGTTGAAAAAGTAAGGGTAATGAATTAACCCAAAAGTTTGAAATGAAGCTTTTGGGAGGCAACAAGGAAATTGGGCAACAAGGGTATTAGGTTAGAGGAGTATGGAAAAATTAGGTGAATTAAGAATATTTAAGGAAGCAGAAAGAATATCAGATAGTGTATGGAATAGTATTTTGACTTGGAATATTTTTGAAAAGGATACTATCGGAAAACAACTGGCTATAAGAAGGAAACTTAAAATAGATAATGAAATAAAGATAAACTTAAAAAATTTGCTTCCCCAACTTAATGCGTATATTACCTCCATAAAAAGCAGAAAGGATTTAAAATGAAAATTAATAATCTAATAAATTTTTTCCTTGTTGTTTTTTCACCTAATCGCCTAATCGCCTTATTACCTAATAGCCTCCTTCGAAGAAGGAAAGGCCAAATGGCTTTAATGATGGTTTTAACCACATTGATGTTTCTTTTGATAATGGTGCCGGTTATAGAAAAATTTGTTCAAAATGAGGGTAAGTGGTCAATGAAAAGCAGAAAAACGGCGCTTGCTTTTAATCTTGCCGAAGCTGGAATTGACAGGGCGTATTGGAAACTTATAGAGAATATCGATAATTGGAATGTAGTAGCTGGCGGCGATGATATAGCCGGTTATGCCGATGATGTTGTATATGAAGACATTGACGGAGGAAGTTATAGAATAAATATGAGCAGCGGGGATAATCCTCGGGAGATTATAGTAATTGGCACAGGTAAAGATTTTTCGAGCAAGGAGTATAGGGCGATTAAGGTTGTTTATTCAAAAGAAGGCGTTGTGGCGGCGCTTCAGGCTCCCGTTATAAGCGGAGCGGGTAATGCCAATATACATTGGGGTCCGCTCATGTCTTTAAGTTCCATGGACCTTTCCGGCGGAGCCAATGAATTGTTTCCAAGGAAATACGCTCGTGGCGCCATTACGGCAAATGGTATTTATGCCGATAGAGATACCGATCCCAATACCAAGGGAAGTAATCATGGCCCCCAGGAAGATCCTTATACGGAATGGTGGAGTTATAATGAAGATCCCGGCGTGCCCGATGTTCTTACTCCCGACACTTCTTATTATGCTCAGCTTGCTCAAAATCAGGAGGCTTATCTTACCGGTCTGGGTACCCCGGAGACTCTTTATGTTGTGGGTAATTACAGTGAAAATAATCTTCAAAATGGAGTATGTACGGTTGATCTTGGCGCGGGGAACGGCCCTGAACCCAAAGTTAGATTTATCACGGGAGATGCCACATTCGGCGGGAGTAAATATTTTTGCGGTATTCTTATAGTTTTGGGTGAGGTGACTTTTAATTCGGGCGGTAAACATCCTTTGGGTTCAATAACGGTTGATCCTCCAACTGATGCATGGAAAGAATATCAATTAAATTGTCCTGTCCGTGACGGTGCTCAAGAAGCCGGCCCTATGAGTACATGGGATTTTTCGGATACTACGGACGCTTATGGTAATACAACAGCTGCTGATGAGTTCCCGGGAGATGC
>DAOWCC010000154.1 GCA_030639665.1 Elusimicrobiota bacterium
CTTCAGGCTTAAGCCTATCATGCGCTTTTATTGATTTCTTACAGGCGAGAGTAGCCACCGTATTTCTTTTTATATCTTCCGTCGCTTTTTCCGGATTTCCCAGCACTTCCGCGAGATAGCTCAAAAATTCGCTTAAAGCTGCAGTGTTCCGGAGCCGCCGAATAAATTGAAGCGAGCAACGGCGTTAAAAACCTCTGCATGAGCGAGTCTGTAAACTAACAGGATTCTAATAAAGTGTTTAAACCGGATTGGTTCTGCCAAAACGACGGGCAATATCATGTTTTGAAAAATGCAAAAGAGTGGGCCGTCCGTGGGGGCAATGCAAACTGTCTTTGGCTTTCTTTAAATCCTCAATAAGCCTTATCGCTTCTTCAGGCTTAAGCCTATCATGCGCTTTTATTGATTTCTTACAGGCGAGAGTAGCCACCGTATTTCTTTTTATATCTTCCGTCGCTTTTTCCGGATTTCCCAGCACTTCCGCGAGATAACTCAAAAATTCGCTTAAAGCTTCAGGTGTAAAATAAAACATTGAAGGAGTGGAATGAAGACGAACGGTATTCGCGCCAAACAAATCTATTTCAAAACCCGCTTTATCAAGCCACTCTTTCCATCTCATGGCGTTCTCAATTTGAGACCTTGAAAGCTCCACGGTAACCGGTGTGAGCAAAGGCTGAACCTTTATTTTATCCGTGAAAAATTCATCAAGATATTTTTCAAATAAAATTCTTTCTTGGGCCGCGTGCTGGTCAATAAGAAGCATTCCTCTGCCAGATTCAAAAACAAGATAAGTGCGCGCTATTTGGCCCAAATAAATAATGGGAGCCTGATACCATGCGCTATCGGCAAGACTATCGGCGCAAGCGGAGCTTTCAGAATAAAGACCGTCTTGCTTTAATGGCTCATCTTTAAACCCGGGGGCAAAAGCAGTCTTGTCCGCCATAGCTTCAGCTAAAACGGAAGCGCCTGCCCGATTGAAACTTTCATTAAAATTATCGGTTTTATTCTCGGGAAAAGACACCGGAGCTTCCATCTTTTGAATTTCGGCAAAAACAGAATTTGAAATAATTTTAAAAATATCACCATCGCTTTTAAACTTCACATCCTTTTTTTGAGGATGGATATTAACATCAAAATCGGAAGGAGGCATGTCTATAAAAAGAACGCAGGACGGATGCTTGCGGTCTAAAATACCGCTATACGCTTTATATAAGGATTGATTAAGCACCTTTGAAGAAACAGGCCTTTTATTTATAAAAAAATATTGATTAAGGCGGGAGGCGGAAAAAGCGCCGGGTTTGGAAATAAGACCTTGAAGCTTAATGTCTCCGTTTTTATTTTCCATGCTCATAAGATTTTTGGAAAGATTTTTTCCCAAAACCAAGGCCGATCTCTCCAATAATTTAGAAGAAGAATCTCCCAGCGGAACATGAAATGAAAAAATTTCGATATTGTCTATTTTAAGAAAAAAGGAAATATCAAGATTGGATAAAGCGGCTTCTTCCACGGTTCTTATAAGATGCGACCTTTCGCTTTGATCGCTTTTTAAAAATTTTTCTCTGGCCGGAGTATTAAAAAACAAATCTCTGACTTCGACAATCGTTCCCTTAACAGGAGGAGTTTTACCCTCGGAAACTACTTTTCCGCCCGCTCCCGTTATGGACAGACCGAACTCTGAATTTTCTTTCGCGCTTACTATAGAAAGCCTTGAAACCGCGAATATGGAATATAAAGCTTCGCCTCTAAAGCCGAAGCTTTCAAGTTTCTCCAAATCCTCAAAATTTATTATTTTACTTGTGGAATGCCTTTTGACGGATAATATCAAATCCTCTTTATCCATTCCCTTGCCGTCATCCTGAACTCTTATAAGTTTTTTGCCGGCTTTCTCTATCTCAATATTTATTCTTTTAGCGCCGGAATCTATTGAATTTTCCAAAAGCTCTTTCAAAACGGAAGCCGGTCTTTCAACCACTTCTCCCGCGGCTATCTTGCTTATAACATCTTCCGTTAATAAATTAATTTCAGCCATACATACAATTTTACTTCTTTAATAAGGATAAAAAAACAGCCCGGCACAGAGATTTTAAGTATTGTAATAGAAAAGACAAAAACGAGGCCGCTGAAACATATCAGCGGCCTCTTAAATTTTGCAAATCAATTAATTAAAATTATCTTTATTTCCTTTTATAAATCCACTTAAGAAAAACTCCCCATTTGGTTTCTTTCGCGAATGGGAGATCCCAATAAAGCGTTTCGCTATTATTTTCAAAACCTTCCAAAGTTCCAAAACGCATTGACACGGGAGGAATATGAATGGCAAGGCCATGAGCGCGACTGAAATCATATCCGGCAAAAGATTTGCCTTGATACGCGTATGCATAAATCAGTTCATTTGATATATAATCCATAAGCTCTTGGCCTTTTTGATGGGCAAATTTTTCTTTCGGCGTATTCTGTGGAAGATTTTTTGAAACAATGTCCACAAAATCATATAGATCGCCGGATATGGATAATGCGCGCGCCATAGCGGGAGAAGAGGAATAAGCAATACCAAAAACATCAAAACGAATAACATCGTTTATCCCATTAACAATGGAATATCCGTGGTCGACAGACATAGTGGCGTCTATCCAATCATTAAGCTTATCAATAAAAACCGGAAATTTAGAGGTCTTAATTACGGAAGCATGCCCGCCTCTGAAATTTGCTCTTTCAACATAACTGTTAGCCAGCAACTTTCCAAGTTCTTCATTTGATATATGAGGTTCGGAGTTTAAGACTTCAAGCATCTTTTTAAAATCATAACCGATTGCCCACATAAGTTCGCCGGAACCGACAATCACATCGGCATAATCTTTCACCTGATAAGAAACTTCAGCCATTTGCATAAGGCAAGAATGCATCACAAGAGCGTCAACTTTTCCCGTTTCCTCCATCAGCATGGAAAACTCGGGCAAAGTCACATAATTGCCGGTCTCGGCATCCATGGAAATTCCTTTAGCGGGAATATTTTTCTTTTGGTCCAAAAAACCTTCGCCATGTCCAAACATAATAAAAACATATCTTTTAGCCGGATAATTGGTTTTCGCCCATTTGGTAAAATCGGCGATATTTCTCCAATCTCCCATATCTTCATTTTTCGATTGCCCGACTATATCCGTTTTAAAGGGTTCCAAATGAGAATAATCTATGTATTCCCCGTAATCGGATTTCAGGAATTTCGTTCTTTGTTCGTCTATATATTGATGATCCGCCCCGTCTCCCATTGCCATTCTAAAGGTGGTTGTAAACTTGGAACTGTCATTATATTTAATCGGCATTCCCGCTTCAGCCACTACATTAACTTTATCGGTGGAACCGATTTTTTTCATCTCAAAAAGTTGACTTAATTGAGAAGCGCGAAGCCGGTCTTTAGCATTGGAATAAAACATTACTGTCCATTCTTTTAACTCTTTGTTTGACGAAACGGTGGAAAGATTAACTTTGGCGGGAATATCGATATCTAAAACACCTTCAAGTACATCTTCATATTTAGTGTTTTCCAAGACAAAATCAAATGAATTTTCCGCCTTAACTCCGGAGGAAAAAACCATGCTAATTATAAAAACCGCAATAAATTTTTTCATAAACAAGTCCTATTAAATGAGCGCCTTTATATATTAATAGTTTTCCTTAAACCACATCAAAGACTAAAGACCTGATTTTACATGAGGCTTTAGTCCTATTTGCAATATCCGCCATAACTCGCAAATAAAAAAAAGAGGCCGTCTTCTAAAAGAAGACGGCCTCTTGGTTTTGCCAATTAATTCACAAATAATTATTTTTCTTCGTAAGCCCACTTAAGAAAAGCTCCCCATTTGGTTTCGCTCGCGAATGGAAGATCCCAATAAAGAGTTTCAATACTGTTTTCAAATCCTTCCATTGACCCGAAAGGCATTTTCAAGGGAGGAACATGAAGGGACAATCCGTGAGCGCGGCCAAAATCACATTCGGTTTTTGATTCCCCAATATAAACATATTCATAAACAAGATCTCTCGATATATAATCCATAAGCTCGCGGCCTTTCTGACGGGCAATCTTTTGTTCCGGCGTATTTCGCGGAAGTTGTTCTGTAACAATTTCCACAAAATCATATAAATCTCCCGATAAGGAAAAATTCCGGGCTACCTCTGAAGTGGTGGAGAGGGTAAGGCCAAAAAAATCAAAACGAATGACATTTTTCACTCCTTCATCAATGGAATTTTTATTATCGGCGGATATTGTGGCATCCACCCAATTATTAAGCTTATTAACAAAACCCGGAAATTTGGAGGAACTGATTACGGAAGCATGTCCGCTAAGTTTATAAGCTTTTGTTCTTTCAATATAACTGTCGGCCAATAATCTTCCAAGAACCTCGCTGGATATGTTTGGATTTGAATTTAAAGTTTTAAGCATCATTTCAAAATCATATCCCACCGACCACATTAATTCGCTGGAACCGACTGCCACATCAACATAATTCTTCACTTGATAAACAACTTCGGCCATCTGCATAAGACAAGACTGCATAATAAGCAAATCCACTTTCCCGGTTTCTTTCATAAGAGATGTAAACTCGGGAAGAGTTACATAGTTGCCTGTTTGCATATCCAGAGAAATACCTTTGTCCGGCTGTTCTTGTTTCTTTTTATCAAAAAAACCATTGCCATGTCCGTATATTATAAAAGCGTACCTTTTGGCCGGATAATTGGTCTTGGCCCATTTGGTAAAATTCGCGATATTTTTCCAATCACCCATATCTTCATTCTTTTTCCGCTCAACTATATCATCTTCAAAAGGCTTAAAAACGGAATGTTCTATAGCGCCTTCACCCATTTCAAAAAACTCCTTTATGCACTGATCAATATATTGAGAATCCGCCCCGTCTCCCAACGCCATTCTTACAGTCATTGTGGAAGCAACTCCGTTCACATCTTTAATCGGCATGCCGGATTCTATAACAACATTAACCTTATCAGTGGAACCGATTTTTTTCATATCAAACATTTGCCACACTTGGGAATACCGAAGCCCGTCTTTGGCATTGGCATAAACCATAACCGTCCATTCTTTCTCATCGGCGGGGGAAGCCGGCGCGATAGCGGAAAGAACGGGTTCGGCTATACTGCCGGATAAGCCGTCTCCCAGTATATCCTCATAACTCATGTTTTCCAAATCAAAATTGGACAAATTTTCAGCTTTTACTCCCGCAGCAAAAAACATGCTGAATATAAGAATAGATATTATTTTTTTCATAACTTGCTCCCTATGATGATTTTATATTTAATTCGCTAATAACGCGCTTCTCTTATAATCTTACTATTTATTTCAAATGAGGACTATGTAAAGAATATTCAAAATTAAAAACATTATAAACTCAAATTGTTAAAACTGTTACTATTATTATGATGAAAAAATTATAATTGAACGAGAGCCAAAAGGGAAGAAACCTTATAGGTCCAATGACCTAATGATTAAATTATATGGATTTGGAAACTATGTTATAATTTATTTATCTTATGAGCGCAAAGAACAACTTATTAAACGGTTTTTATTATCTTGCCCCGCTATGGTTTATAGTGGAAATTTTCTCTCAGGCTCTGAAAAACAATTAACTTATCGCTTGGAAGCTCAGATTTAAATTGAGTTCAAGACGCGACGAATGAGAATGCTTTACGCCTGTGAATGAGAAGCAACGAAGAAATCAATAA
>DAOWCC010000085.1 GCA_030639665.1 Elusimicrobiota bacterium
GTTCGTTGTTCCAGGCGCAGTACTAAGCGACCCTGGTCTTGCGTGTAAATACAACTGCCATGCCCCCAAATAAAACTTTGCCTCAATCCTCTTATTCCTCTTTTTTCTTTTCTTCTTCAGAACCTAAATACTCAAGGCCGCCTTTGGTCTCATTAATCACAGGAATTTCCCACACTTCGTCCATAAATAACAAATCATTAATGAAAAGTCTTTTTGTTTTTTTATCCGCACTCTCCCAGCCGGGGAGCCTGCCCTTAAACGATTCTTTAAGCAGCATATCCCTAATTTGCGATTCCATGTCTTTTGTTAGTTCATTATAAACGGGATATAAAGAAAAACGCACTTTCTTTTTATATCGCCGCGAGGAAACTCCGGCGCTTTCTTCTTTTACAAAAATACCCGAACCTCTGACAGGTTCTTCTTTTTTTTCAATAATGATTCTCCATGGATTCATGGAAAAGCCATGCATTTTAAATTTGGTATTATCCGTAATATCCCAACCGCCGATAGGATTTAAACTTGAATAAAACTTTTTTGAAAATATATTAAAAGATGCTATATCGCTAAAGTCCCATCTAACACTATAGTCCAGACTTGCTATTGAATCATGGCGGGTTTTCTCAAGATTTAATATCAGTGAACCGCCATTAGATTGCGCTTTTTTCTGTTCTTTTTTATAAGAGGATGTTGACGACTTAACCCTACCACCTGATTGTTCCGCATTGCGGAACTTCTGTATTTTTAAATCGTCCTCTGGACGATAATCAGGTGGTAGGGTAATATCTTCGGCGGACACCAAACTTAAACTTAAAAACATTAAAAGGATAAAAAATTTCACCCTACCACCTGCTTGTCCCGCGTTGCGGGACTTCGGTATTTTTAAATAGCCATCTGGGCGATAAGTAGGTGGTAGGGTCATAGTTTAAAAATAGCGTTTTTTAAAAACCTTCTCTGGCATAGCGGTCAAGCAGATCTCTGGCAAGACGATTTTCAGGATTATATTTTACGGCCTTATCCAAATAATATTTAAATTCTCTTTCAAGCGCCATCTTACTTCTCACATTCCCTTTTTTTAAAGCGTTAATGGCGGATATAATGGCCGCCTTAAGGGAATAAGTTTCAGCCGCGAATTTATTCTTGCTCGCAAAAGGCATATGATTGCCTCTTTTAAGCAATTCTATAACATCATCCGTTTCTTCATAAGCTTTATACAATAATTGTATAGCCGATTTTTTATCCCCGGTAATGGCTATCAAAGCGCCTTGTTGAAAATCAATTTCCGCTATTTGTTTTTTGGCGTCAATAAAATCAGGGTAATTTCCAACAGCGCCCGCGTACATAATCCGGGCTTTTGAAAAATCTTTTCTCATAAAATGGACATTGCCCTCAACGGTCATGCTTATCCCTTTAACAAATTGTTTATCGGTTTGAATCTTTTTGGCTATCGCTTTCATCCTCAATATTTCACTTTTGTTTTTCGTAACATCTTCAAGCGCGATATCATAAGAATTTAATAATCTGGATAAAGCGTTTTTTCTCAAAGTCGCGTCGCTTGCCGCCATTTTTTTAATAACCTTATTAACCTCATAAAGCTTATCCATAAACTTCATATACTCTTTGGTTTTTCCGATGACCTTTTGGGAATTTCTGTTTATATTCAAATAACCTTCCGACTGTATCCACGGAATAATCGTTCCGCAACATAAGCCAAGCGCCAAATTGGCGTGAAAATAATTTTTATCTTTTTCATTTTTCCCTTTCAAAAAATCGGTTGTCACCGATAAATTTTCCGATATTTCATTTAAGGCAAAAACATCCCCTCTTAATGCCAAGGCGTTTATAATTAAAAGATAAGCGTTCCAACTGTAAGGATTTTTTTTAATATATTTTTTAAGAACATTTACTTCCATTTCAAGCGCGTCGCTATAACCGCCTCTATAAGCGGAATCGCTTAAATCTTCAAGTAAATTAAGAGCTTTAAACGCTTGAGGATTATACTGAAGGCTTTTTTCTATATACGCGTAAGCCTTCCGTAAATCTTTATCGCTCGAAAGATTGGATTTGTATATTTTTTCGGCTTTGGATAAATAATAATCGGAAGCTTTTGATTTAAACATCGAACAAGAAGAAAACAATAAAACAAAAATCGGCAATAAATAGTATGTTTTTCTCATTAATTTTAACCTCTGCGACAGAGCTTTAGTATACCAAAATCAAAATAGGGTTTACAGAGTTATCGCGTTAAAATATTTATGGAATTATTAGAGTGATTGGAAATACTTTCGCGCTTTTACGCTCTTAAGTAATTTTAAGGAAAGCTTCATGCCATTGTTCAACCGATTTAAATCTTTTCTCAGGGTCCGGCTCTAAAGTTTTGGCGATTAATTCATCCACGCCATCGGGCACCGCGGGAGCGATGGAACTTACCGGCGTATAAAGCTTCTGTTCTTTTTGATCATGAAAATCCGGTCCTTTAAACGGCAAATCTCCGGTAAGAATTTCATAAAGACAAACTCCCAGAGCAAAAACATCGCATTGTTTTCCGCTTGCTCCGCTATCTTGTTCGGGAGCCATATAGGCGGGACTTCCGACTATCTCCGCATTTGTCAGTCTCGCCATAGATTCCATGGCTTTTCTCGCCAAGCCAAAATCCATCACTTTAACAAAACCTTCTTCATCATCTATCATGATATTGGAAAGCTTTAAATCTCTATGAACAATGTCTTTGGAATGAGCGTATATCAAAGCCTTTGAAACATCATCAAACACGCTTTTGCTTCTTTCAAAAGACATGCGCACTTCATCGGCGAGTATTACATCCAAAGTTCTGCCTGCTATATATTCAAAAACAAGATAAACATTTCCTTCTTCTTCAAAAATCGTATATATCTCAACTATATTGGGATGCTGCAGTAGAGCGACCATTCTGGCTTCCTGCAGAAACCTTTGCTTCTCCCTTTCATTTACTTTAATTTCGTCATTCATTTTCTTTATAGCGACTTTTCTTTCAAGACTTTGATCCACAGCTTCATAAACCATGCCCATGCCGCCCGAGCCTATCTTTCTTTTTATGGTGTATTTGCCGGAAGCCACCCCCTCATAAAAAATATCCGGAGAAAGCTCATCGGGCTGAGTGATAATCCCGTTCGCGGAAACTTTTGTCATTTTATTTGAAGCCATATGAAAGAAGCCGAAACCGATAAGAAGTCCGCCGGTTATAGTAAACCCAAGCAGTACAAAGAATTTTTTCAAACTCGAGTCTGATTTTGCTTTTGACTTTTGAAATAAAGAACTGTCATAAGTAAAGCCGGGCACATTTTTGGCGTATCGCGCCACCGCGTCTCTGTAATGCGAACCGTAATTTTTTGAAAGCAAAGCGGCCTGCCTATAATCCTGCAGCATCTGCTTATAATCGCCCATTTTTTTATTCGCGTTCGCGCGATTAAACCAGGCGTCGGCAAAATTTGGATTTAATCTTATGGCGGCTGTGGCATCTCCGCCCGCCTCGCGAAAACTGCCTTTTTTATTTAAAGCCCATGAACGAATATTCAAAGCTTGAGCATTGCCGGAATCTTTTTCAAGCGCTTTTGTGGCGTCATTTATCGCCTTATCATGATAGCCAAGGAAATTATTTGCCATGGCTCTTTCCAAATAAGCGTTCACATTGCCCGCGTCTTCTTTTATGGCCATGGACGCGTATTTCACGGCATCGGCATAATCGCCCAAACTGTTCTTGGCCGCGGCTTTTTTCAGGAATAATTTGGATTTGCCAAAATTAACCGTTCGATTATCGCTTTCCGTAAAAAGCTTTCCGGCTGAATTTAATTTATTTGAATTTCCAAAACTCTTGTCATCACCCGTTAAATCGGAAACGGAATCTTCAGCCGCGCTAATGGCGTCTTTCATGGCTTCAATGGACGCCAGGGTTTTTAAATCCGGCGCCTCTTTACTGCTCGCGATTAAAATTGACAAAATTTTTGACGACTCATCCTGAGGATCAAGCTCCATTGCTTTTTTTACATCTTCCAAAGCGCCTTTTTTATCATCCATACTGACTCTGGCCATGGCTCTGGCTTTATAAGCGTCGATATTTTCAGGATTTATTTTTATCGCTTCCGAAGCTGTTTCTTCAGCTTCATCAAATTTTTTCAACTCGCTATAATATTCGGAAACGGTCGACAATACGGATGAATTCTCCGGAAATTGCTCTTTAAGAGTTTCCAATTTTTTTTCGGTAACTTTAGGCTCATCATTGAAATCTTCTCTAACTTCCATAACGGCCCTAACCATTGTGTTTACAAACTTCTGTTCTTCCTTCGGCGCTTTTATCCCGCCCATGCGGCTGGCGCCGGGAGCGCCCGGACCTTTGCTCATAACTTGCAGGGGAGAAATGCCAAGCTCGGTAAATCTTTCCATTATTCTAGAATATGTTTCCGGACGGATTTTTTCCGCCCCTTTCATATCTTCTATTGAAATTATGAGCCTTACTATACTGCCTACATTATCTCCGATAAAACCTTGAACTTTAGCGCCCTCCATTTCTTTGAATATTCTTAAAAGCGCCCGCGCTGAAACTACAGGATGGTCTTTTACATTATCACGGAATAAATAATAATTTTTCTTCGGGTCATCAGACACGGAGGGCAGTTTATGATGATCTCTATCATGCGCCGAGGGACTGACATGTGCCGAAGACGGGGCGGTATCGTCAGCTTTTTCTCCGGCATTTAATTCTTGAAGAGAAGAATCTGTTGCCGAACCGGAGTCTTCTTTAACGGTTATTGCGCCGGCGTCAATGGCATAGGTTTGCGCGCCAATGGAAATAAAACCATAAGCGATAATGGCTGAAAACAAAACAACCCAGGTTTTTCTAATGAATCTCCTCATAAAAACACCCGTATAAATATCCCTGTTATTTTAATAAATCTTACCTCGCGCTTCTTGCTTCTTTTATTATTCTCTATTTCAACTCCAGAGGATTTGCTCTGGCTTTTTTAGTCCAATCAATTTCTTTATCACTAATAAGCTCCTCTATGAGAGGAGCGGCAAGTTTTTTGGCTTCCGCTTTTTCAGATTTACTTACTGAAGACTCCACTTGCTTAAATAACTTATCAAAACGGGATTGATATTCTTTTTTAGTGAGCACGCTCAACCATTTATAAGCCTGCATCCTGTTAAACTGCACAATTTTTTTATTTGAATATTCGCCGATTCCGGCATAAGCCTTTGCCAGATAAAACATAGCCAATGAACCACCGTTATGAGCGCCTTTTACAAGCCATTGTCCCGCTTGGCGATTATCGCCATTGTCCTCATATATTCCCGATATATAATGCGCCGCGTCGGCGTCTCCCATTTCAAAAGCGTTGATAAACCATTTAAGCGCCTTTTTTTCATCCTTTTTAAAATGGTCTCCGCCAAAATAATATACTCTCGCGAGTTTAAGGGAAGGACTTGGAATATGACTGATTTCAGCGGCCTTTTTATACCATTTCGCGGCTTCAAAATAATTTTTTTCAAAAATTTCGCCGTCGGCATAAATATCGGCAAGTTTTTCCATCCCCTCGCTGCTGCCCGATTTGGCCGCCTGAAGATACCATTGAAAAGCTTTCTGTTCATCCTTGGCGACAAAATGGCCCAAGCTGTACATATCGCCAATATTGGAAGCCGCGGCCGAACTGCCGCCTTTGGCAGCCATCTTAAACCACTTGAAGGCTTCTTTATAATCGCGTTCGGCTCCGCCTATGCCGCGATAAAAAGCAAAGCCCGCAAGATAGCCTTTTTCAGCGTTTCCTTTATTTGCCTGCTTTATCCAATCTAAATATTCCGCCCCCGCCTGTTGCCTGTCGCCGGCGGTTTTTGAACCGCCGTCACTTTGAGCGGAAACAAACGGCGTAAAACTCACCATAAAAGCAAGCGCCAGCAAAAAATTTTTATCTTTAAAAAAATTCACGGTTATTTACCTCGCTCTGTTTAATTCAAAACAAGGTTTTCCCACAAATTTGGGAAAATCGACCATTTCACCGAATCTGAAATGGCTCCATGTATGGCCATAATTAACATTTACGGAAACTCCGCCCTCGACAACCAAAGGTATGCCGACTTTTCCGTTAACGCCTACGGAACCGCCGAGAGAATCCGAACTTGTGGCCTTTCCTTTTCTAAGTCTCGCTTTCGATACAAGCCAGCCTTTATTGGGATCTTTATCAAGCGTGCAAGCTACCGTAATTTCCATATCATATTGATCCCTTTTTACACTCTCTTGAATGAAAACCTCGGGAAAAGCGGATGTGGGAGGAACATCTATCATTCTGGCCCTGTGAGGATATGTCTGATCGCCGCCATAGCCATATTCAAGATGATAATCGGGCACTTTGGCTTTTACAGGCTCCTCTTTATATTCAACGCAGACCGTCCGATAGGCGCTTCCGCCCATGCCGTAAAAACTGGTGAAACCGCCCCAAACACTGTATCTTACTTCCCATTTTGAGCATTTTTTCTTTGTTATTTGCTTACCGTTATCATCATATAAATCCACATAAGTTGAACCCTTTATAAGCCTTACATTGTAGAGAAGAGATGGAAATGTGGCTTTTCCTTCGGAATAAAGCTGCTGGCCTTGACGGACATATTGAAGCAGTTCTCCAATCAATCTGTCATATTCTCTACCCATTTTTTTCATATCGGTCAAAATTATCTGAGCTTTAGCGGGGCTTACATTTTCATTCAGCTTAATCCAGCGATCTCTCATATTTACGCGCATTCTGTCAATCTTTCGAGCATTGCTGAGATAATTCTTATAAGGTACGGCAAAATCACCGTAAATGGGGATATTCCCCGGCCAGCCATCATATTTAACCATTGTAAATTGAGCGCCGTAATTATCGTAAAGTATTCTTCCCTGGTTTCTGAGACCGGCTATAGAAGCAGGTTCCTTCGCGCCTACTCTACTGTCATCCAAGCCGTCACCCAATGCCTGAGAATCTGATAAAGCTGAACTGTCGGCAAGGTCCGAGTCCCCTCCAATTCCATTGGTCGCGGCGGGTTTTTGATTATTTTCAATTTTCGGGGCATCGTCAATATCACCCGACATATCACTATTGTGATACGAAATAAAGGACTGATAATTATTGGTATCTTTTTTCCGAGCCTTATCCACAATTATAAAAAAACCTTTTGGAGATATCTTGGGAACATGCAAATGAAAAACCCAATTGGTCTTGGTGCTTTCTCCTTGATCGGCAACCCTGGGCAAACCAAACAGTTTAATTTCCGATTCTCCGCTATTAATACCGGATTTTAAAATCTTAACGGTTTCTTTCAGCACCGATTTGTGAGCTATTTGTTGAGGTTTTATTTTAAGGTTTTTATAAGCCCTTGCAAGCGCCATCCGGTATAAACTGTCTCTCTTACCATTGTCAATCATTATGTCTTCAAAGGCTTCTTTTAAAGCCGCTTTGAAAGGCATACAGTTTTCCGCTTTCTTTTCCTGATAATCGGTTTCTTGCTTTGAAATGAGAATGTTAACCTTATCAAAACCCATTTGCTCTAAAATAGCATTGAAAGGCCTATCAGCTTTAAGGCTGATTTCCTTATCATTAAGTTTGGTATCATGAGATAATGATTCTGAAGCCAATTGATCCAAGGCTCCCTGTGAATAAGCAAAAGAATTAAGTGAAAATCCCATGCCAACGGCGAATAGTAAATTTAGTGTCTTTCTCATAAAGCCTCCAAAAAAGTCAACAAAGCGCCTGAAAATCCGTTTTTTGGTAATCTATATCTAAAGTATAGGCAAAGTTCGCTAAAATGGCAAGGACATAGGGGTAATAAACAAAGTTCCAAAGGCCCATAAGCAAATAGGCCTTTTGGGTAACTCAGCGCGCCAGCTCAACAGCGCTTCAGTACAACAATGACATGAAAACAATTAGAAAATTTATTTTATTTTCCCGTCACCTGAAACCTGCCGCCTGTTGCCTGTAAATTGCCCAAGCAATTTACTTACCGCAACATTTCTTGTATTTTTTACCGCTGCCGCAGGAACAAGGATCATTGCGGCCTATTTTCGCGTCGGTTCTTTTAAATGTTTCAATCTTTTGGTCTTCCCCGCCCTGAAGAGCCTGCGGATGTTTTTTCAACCACTTTTTAACTTCACGGTCATTGTTTACATTTACTCCGTCTTTAAGCATTTTCCTGTACACATCTATGATGATTTTTCTCATCTTCGGAGTTTTTGCCTGAGCCAATATTTCAGGAGAAATCTTATTAAGCTCTTCAACCAATTCATCATCAGTCTTGTCCCAAATCTCTTTTTTGCCGGTTTTAACGGCTATATCGGGCTTCTTCTCCCGAGAAACAATTTTCTCTGATGATAAAATTGATTTTTTCTCAAACTTTCCGTCCTGATTTCCGTCTTTAATTTTTGAAATCTTGTCTTTTAAAAAACCCCATACCATAATTTTCTCCTTTACCCTGTTAAATACGCCTTGTTACTCAAGGCGTAATTTCAAATTTTTACCCCGAAAATCTGAAATTATTTAACGGGGTGAACTTTCACACTTACGAGTTTTTGCGCTTACATTTTTCCTATTTCTTTTTCCAAAATCTTAATCGCCTTATTAACTTTGATTAAAAAATCCGGTTCATCCGAAATCAAAAATCTCTTGGGATGATTTTTCCACATTTCCTGAGTTCTTTTATCAAGCTCAAGGGCTTTCGCGTGGCTTTCAATTCTGGTTGTGGAAAGCCTGTAAATATCCTGTTTGACGGGAGGGCTTAAATGTATGACTATGTCATAGCGGGAAAGCTCTTCTTCCATGGTTGACTCTATTGATTCAAGAAAACCCTTTCCGCCTTTGGGCCAATAAGCCATATTATCAAGGGTTCCCCTATCGCAAAGGGCTATTTTTTTCGGCTCCATGGTAAAACTTAAATCTTCAAGTTCTCTAACAACATAATATATAGCCCTTTGAATATGCTTCATAGACGCGGAACCCGGCTTTCTTGGAAAGCCGCCGCTATATAAAATAGTGGCCGCTTCGGGCACAGCCGTAACCTTAGCGCCAAAATGCCTTAAAACAACTTCTATTAAGGATGTTTTTCCGCCGGAAGGCCCGCCTGTAAAAGCTATCCTTTTGGGTTTAAGCATTACACCCCATTAGAGATAGTCCCGCTATAGCGGGACATATACTCTTTCTATATACAGACATCTTAATTTTTTTTCCCATTCTCATCATCTTTTAATAAATCTTTCGCCCATGTATCTTTAACGGGGTTACACCTTCGCCTTGGCGGCCTCTTTAAGAAAACACGCGAGCGCGATGGAATGCAATTTTGTCAAAGGAGAATCGGTTCTTGAAGGCAGTATAACGGGAAAATTAACTCCGCCCAAAATAGCCGCCGACTTACAGCCCTCTCCAAAAAAGGATAAACTCTTGTAAACTATGTTCGCGGAATCCAAATCCGGCATAAGAGTGATATCAACTTCGCCAGGAACCTGCGCGTCTTTTATCCCTTTTTCTTCAGCCAGTTCTTTCGAGAAAGTTATATAAATATCATAAGGACCCTCAACAATCGTGTTTTTTATCCGGCCCTCTTTATTCATTTTTACCAAAGCGTCGGCATCCATTGTGCTTGGTATTTTGGGATTAACTTTTTCAACGGGACAAACCACTGAAACTTTAGGAGTTTCAATCCCCAAATCGCGCATAATATCCACTGAATTATTAATTATCTTGACTTTCTCTTCAAGCGAAGGCTTTATCATTATGGCCGCGTCCGTTACGGCAAAAA
>DAOWCC010000056.1 GCA_030639665.1 Elusimicrobiota bacterium
ATGGTTTGTTCCGACGGGTTAAAATTTCTTGAGCGTTTACCTAGAGGAAAAACAGATATAGTATGTCTTCGTTTTGTAATAAATCATATTCCCAGCCATCTTTGGAATCGTTGGCTTATTGCGGTTAAACGGTGTTTAAAACCCGGAGGAATAATATATCTAACCCTTGCGGACGCGAATTATTATAAAACATCTCCTAAACTGCCGCTCATGGATATAATGTTTAAGCATAAGAAGTTGTTAAGGGAAAAAAATGGAGGCATTTGGAATGTCCCGTCAGTTATTGGGGGACACCTACATACTGCCGGCTATAATCGCATTACCCAGCAGTCGGTTTGCCTAAACACGAAAGATATGGGATCGCATAATTACGCTGTTAGTATCGGCGATCAGTTTATATGGGGAATAGAAGATAATTGGAAGAAAACCGGAGAACTGACAAAACGATTATTGCTTGACGCTTCAAAACAGGATGATTTTTGGGGACAAGTCAAAATCGGAATTCATGTCGGAGAAAAACAGTAAAGAATACGGTTCTAATTAATTTATAAAGAGACATTGCTACGGGGTGAATTCATTATCGAGGTCGGGCCTCACTAAGGATAGGGGACGCTGATTTGTTTCTTGATTGTTTTTTAGTTTGTAAAACGGTCCGGGTTTGATAAAAATTTGGAGAGGGGAACTAAGGCCTTTTTTTCAAATCCCCCTAACCTCCTCCTTCGCCTCATTCTATGCCAAGGCTACGAATGACAAGAAGGCTTCGGAAGGACAAGCCCTTTGTAAAGGGGGAGAACAGACCTGACTAATCAAATTGTCATTGCTTAAAACACCGTGAATTTGCCCTGTATTTAACGATAATTCACGGAGTATTGGCAAAAGCGCGTGAATTGACCTTGTATTTTAAGAAAATTCACGGCATATTGACAAAAGGGCGTGAATCGTGTATACTAAATCATAACCTTAATGCCTATAAATCAACCTATAAAGATGCTCATCCAATCACTAAAAAAGGAATATGATTCTTTGAAAAAAGGAAAAAGTTCTCTTTTGGCAATGATTGATGAAACTGAAATCCCTGAAAATGTTTATAATTCAAATGCCATTGAAAATTCCACTTTAACTTTGAAAGAAACTGAAAAAATCTTGCTTGAAATGGAATTATCACGCAATGTTTCGCTTCGTGAAGTATTTGAAGCAAAAAATTTGGCGCGAGTTATTTCTTATAAGCGAAATAAATCAGAAAGCAATGAATTAACAAAAGAGCTTATTCTTCTATTGCATCAAATGCTTATTGGCGGTATTGACGACACTATTGCGGGGCGTTTCCGCGAAGAGGGAGAATTTGTCAGAGTTGGCGCGCATATCGCGCCGGCGCCGGAACATGTGGAAAGAATGATAAATGATATTTTGTCCGAATACTATAGTGATATGAATTCTTATTTTTTTGAGAAGATAGCTAAATTTCATTTGGATTTTGAAACCATTCATCCTTTTTGCGATGGTAATGGCCGTATCGGGCGCGTGCTTATAAATTTTCAATTGCGTGAATTTGGGTTCCCAAGAATTATTGTTCGAGATAAAGGTAAAAAAGAGTATTATCAGGCATTCAGAGAATATGGGGGGAAGAAAAAAACAAAGATTATGGAAAAAATTTTTGTTTTGGCATTATTGGAATCATTCCATAAAAGAATTACATATCTAAAAAGCGAAGTGATAATACCACTATCCGAATATATAAAGAAACATAATCTTTCCGCTCCAACTATCACCAATGCCGCGCGCCGACAAACCATACCGGCATTTAGAGAAAAAGGCGTATGGAAAATTGGCCAAAACTTCAAATCTGATTTATAGTAGAAGGGGCCTAGATGGGGCCGATTCTAATAAAAAGCAGTTCTAAAAACGATCCGGTTCCAATTAAAATTTTCCGGGGGAAAAACCGTTTAGGATTTTAAGTTTTGTCAGATGTCAAAACTTATCAAATAACATTGCCCGTCGAAGTTTTCACATCATACCCAAAAGTCCTATTTGCTGACTACCCAATTGCCATAATTTAAAAGGTCTTCAGACCCTATAATCCTTTCTATGATTTAAATATACTTCTTATATTGGAAGTATATCCTAATTTACTTTTGCCTGGTCGCTCGTTCCCTCACCCTACCCCCCAAATGGCGGGCGATCAAGCTAACCTTTAATAAAAACAATAAAATGGACCTGTTCTGATTAAAATTTGGGGAGGGGAACTAGTCCTTTTTTTCAAATCCCCCTGACCTCCTCCTTCGCCTCATTCTATGCCAAGGCTACGAATGACAAGAAGGCTTCGGAAGGACAAGCCCTTTGCTAAAGGGGAGAACAGACCTTATTAGACAATTGGAAACAAATTACAGTGGAATTCACAAGGTTTTCATAAAATCAAAGTTTGTCAAAAGACCTATATTGGCAATAGGCACTTTTTCTTCTTTTTTAGGGTATTTAGGCCCTTAGAAAATATAAATATAACTATTACACTATGGTTGATGAGAGTGATATATATTAAGAAGTTTCGCCGCTTAGAGCGGCGGCTTATTTTTTTACAATAGAAGGAGAAGAAAAGTTCAAGGTAAGGGACTCCGTATTTTGAGGAAACCAAACCTTATTACACTATCAACTATGACAATAATATATTTAATTAAAAAAAACCAAACACTCCGGAGCGCTATTTTTAAATATTTATTCGCGCCATTATTTTTAGCGATGCTTCTTTTTTCGCCGGCTCAAGCCAATCTTGATTTTGACTGGGGAGCGAGCAGTATAAAAGATCTTCTTTCAGAGATTGAGACTCCGAAGACACCGGTTTCGGTTTCCACGCCGAACGCCGACGATGAACCCTTTCCGCTGAAGGAATGGACTGTAATGTTTTTTATAAACGGGAATAATGATTTAATGCCTTACGCGTCATACAATTTGGGCCAGATAAGTTCAATAGGCACCACTGATGAAGTTAATATGGTGGTTGAAATGGGATTGGCAAACTGGAACGAAGAGGGTTCCGTTGTATCAAGAATGCTTGTAAACAAAGGAACTTCCGATATGCCCGACACCACTGTTTATAATGTATGGGAAAACCGCGATATGGGCGATTATCGCAATGTAGTGGATTTTGCCAAATGGGCGATGAAGAAGTTTCCCGCTAAACGCTATATGCTGGTAATGGAAAACCACGGCGGCGGAGTGGACGATATAACCATGGAAGAATCATTACCCAACAAAGGGATTTCATATGACGATGTGTCGCGCAATTTTATAAAGACAAGCGAGTTGCGGCAAATGATGGAGGAAATCGGAAAAGTTGATATCTTTCTAATGAGCGCGTGTCTAATGCAAATGGCGGAAGTGGCTTATGAAGTAAAAGACTATTCGGATATGATAATCGCTTCTGAAAACACCGATCATGGATTCGCGTTCTTCTATAAGGAAAAGCTTGCCGCTTTGACTGATAATTCCACGGCCTCAGTGGAAGAAATATCAACGGCTTTTATTAACGCGCATAAAAAATTCTACGCGAGCGAAACCTTGTTTAATCCGCTATATGGAATGCCTATACCCAATAGTGTTATGGGCCATACTTTGTCGGCTGTAAAATCCTCCGCTTTAAATGATTTGCCCGCGCAGCTTAACACATGGACCGAGGCCGTAAAAACAGCCAATGAACCGGACTCGATATCGCACGCGGTTAAAAATGTGCTTCGCCTTGGCCCGATAAATGAAGAAATCAAACATGTAAACACTTCTGCCGATTTGGGGCATTTTGTAAAACTTATATCGGAGAAATCCAAAAATGATGAAGTTAAAAAGGCAAGCGCGATATTGATGAAATACATAAAGGGGAATTTGGTTTACGCGCAAAACGGAATGCATAAAACCGAATTTTATAATTTTGAGGATTCGACTGGAATCGCGATAAAAATGATAATGACTCTGCCTGTACTCATAAATGACATTATGCCTGAATGGAATGACCAATTTTCAACGCAATATTCGGATTTTAATTTATCCAAGGATAGCAATTGGGATGAATTTTTAGATTGGCTCCAAAAGGCTTATCTTGCCGCCTTGGCCGATTCTAAAACGGAAACTCCTCCGGCCTCGGAAAAAATCTGAGTCTTACAAAACGGCGCGGGAAAAACATTTCAGATTTGGGTGAGGAAACTAATGCTTTTTTAAAATCTCCCTAAATCCCGACTTCTCCACTCCCACATAATTCATTCCCTCTGTTAATCAAAACAAACCATTCGAGGAATTCTCCGACGATAAAGTTGTTTTTTTGAACATTTTCGCCGTGAGTCAAAGGACCTATTTTTATATAGGCCTTTTTTTTAAAATCAAAAGGTCTTTCGGCCCTGTTTTGGAAAATTGTTCTCGTGTTACAATTATATCCACAAGAAGCGCAAGAAACAAAACTAACGGAGGAAACAAAATGAAAAATGCAATACTCGCAATAATACTTACAGGAACAATGTGTTCGATGGCTCACGCCGGCAGCGCGCTAGACGCTCTTAAAAAAACAGCCGGTCCGGTTTCAGTTGAAAAAGCTGTAAACCTTACCGCCGGTCCGGTTTCGGTTGGAAAAATCTTAACTCTTATCGCGCCGCCCAAAAACAGAAGAATTGCCGCGGATTCGGTTACTTTTTCTTTGGAAAGGTCCGATATTGATTCTTTAATCGGTATATTTGACAGAGTTGGAGTTAAGGGCAAATCGGAAAACGGCGATTGCTACAGCACGGAAGTCATTATTGACACTCGTGTCCGAGGATTCAATCCCGCCGAATGGTCAATTATATTCAATGACGATGCCGCTACTCTTACTAAGGAAGAAATACCTTCTATGATTGACATGTTCAATCGCTTGAAGGTGGGGAGCAGTTTAATAAGCGGTATAACTCGCGTTTCAGAGGTTACAATCAAGAGCCGCGTGTGCAATCTTCGCCCAGCCGTTTGGACAGCCACTTATTATAGGAAGATAACCCCGTTGTATTAATAAATTGTAATAGTTGATGCGGCTATTATAGTTTGAAAGATTTGTACCGGCCCACATACTCAAACAGAGTATGTGGGCTTAAATATTTTCAGCGTAAAATGAACCGGTTTTGATTAAAATTTGGGTGGGGAAAACTACGGCCTTTTTTCAAATCCCCCTAAATCCCCCTTTGCTAAAGGGGGAGAATAAACCTGACTGGTTTTTTTTATTTGTAAGTTTTATAATGTAGTTGGGGGCAATTTCAAGGGCCAAAAACCAAAATTCCCGTTTTTTTTGTCGTCGGAAAATCACTTCCAACGTGACATTTTCGAGATTGACATATATCAGACCTTAATATTATATTATAGGCAGTGGGTTGTGAAATAATAAAAACGGGGGTAGTGTGACATGAGAAAGAAAACTAAAAAAACGAATGGGTACAATAAGGAGACTAAACTTTCCGAGGGAGCGAAGTTTGCCGCGCCATCCTGCGATAAGGCTCAAAAAATAATAATGATTACGGTAAAAGGGAATCGTTCTAATTATTAAATTTCCGGGGGGAAATGAGTTTGGTGAAAACAGGAAACAAGTTGGCAGTGAACGAAAAAATGCCGGGTATTTTAGCAATTCATTTCTTGACAAAACTAACTAATTGATACAACATGGGAGGCAAGATATGCTGACACTGGTTGCTGAAGATGATGAGGGACTTAGACTTCTTCTTACAGAATTTTTTGAAGATATGGGACATACCGTTAAAAGCGCGGAAAATGGCTCGGAACTGGTTGAAATGGCGCTTAAAGAAAGGCCCGACTTTATTGTGACCGATCTTCAAATGCCTCAGATGACAGGGGCTTCCATGATATCCATGATGGATATGTATCCCGATCTTTCCGGAATACCTGTTATAATTCTCACAGGAGCTTCTGACGGTGAACTCGCGGATATGGGCATACCTAAAGAAATACCCGTGCTTTCAAAACCGTTTGATTTCGCTAAAATAGAAGCTGAAGTTGAAAAGATTGCGGGAAGATAGACTGCCTTTAAAATAAATCGATTCAATTAAATTTCCTGGGGGGAATGATGTCAAAAAAAACAATTAAAGAATTGAATAAGATTGAAAGGCCGCGCGAGATGCTTATGCGTTATGGAGCGGGGAAACTGTCTAATGCCGAATTATTGGCCGTTCTTTTGAGAACGGGGAAAAAGGGCCAGAATGTTTTGGAGCTTTCCGCCAAGATATTAAAGAAATTCGGCGCGGAGAATTTTGGCGATACTAAATTTGAAGAGCTTAAAAATTATCCGGGGCTCGGCCCCGTAAAGGCTTGCGAAATTTTGGCTTGTTTTGAATTGGGCAGAAGATTTCTTAATGGAAAGAAAACCAATATTTATTTAAGCCCTGAGGATATTTGGCAGGAATTAAGGGATATCAGGGAACATAAAAAAGAGCATTTTATTGTTTTCTTTCTTAATACGGCCAATCAGGAAATTCACAGGGAAATAATTTCGGTGGGCACGCTTAATTATAATATTGTGCATCCCAGGGAAGTTTTTGAACCCGCGGTAAAGCATTTGGCCGCCAGTATTATTCTGGCTCATAATCATCCGTCAGGCACGCTTGAACCTTCGCCCGAGGATTTGGCTTTAAACAAAAGACTTGTGGAAGCGGGGAAGATTCTAGGCATACAAATTTTGGACCATATTATAGTCACTAAAACGGGATTTTCAAGCTTTAAAGAAAAAGGCTTGATGTAAATGGAAACCCTTTTTTAAACATTCATTTTCTTCACGCTATTATTGACAAAATCAACCGCTTAATGTAATCTTAATTATATGATTACACTGATTGCCGAAGATGATGCGGGGCTTAGACTTCTTCTTACCGAATTTCTTGAAGATTTGGGGCATACCGTTAAGAGCGCGGAAAACGGCGCGGAGCTGGTTGAAATAGCGCTTAAAGAACGGCCCGACCTTGTTATGACAGACCTTCACATGCCTAAGATGACGGGGGCTTCCATGATATCCATGCTGGATATGTATCCCGATCTTTCCGGGATACCTGTTATAGTCATTACCGGAGCAACTGACGGTGAACTCGCGGATATGGGCATACCGAAAGAAATACCGGTGCTTTCAAAACCATTTGATTTCGATAAAATAAAAGCTGAAGTTGAAAAAATCGCAAAAAAATAGAAAATAATTTCAAATTCCATATATGTAAAATATTTGCGGAAGACTATTATAATGGCGCCGATTAAAAATAAATTCTCACTAAATTTAATTTGTCTGATTGCGGGATTGTGCATTTCTAGTTCAATATTTTTATGGGCGGGAAAAAAAGGAAGTGATAATGCTTCCGAATCCTCCAATAAATTACCCGCGCCCACAAAAGTTGAGCAGTTGAGTTCAGCGCCGATATCACTCAGCGGCCAAATGGAAATACAAACTCAGGATGATATGAAAAGCAGAATAGCCGTCTCTAATCCGGGGAGTTACAGCTTTATTAAGGATGCTCCCATATTGGGCTATCGCATAAGCGGCTCGCGCTTTGAAGATATTCCGGCTGAAATCAGGAAACATATGGGCGATGTGGACAAAACCAAATATACTGAAGAATATTTAGAAGCCAATATCGGCAGTATTATCGCATTGCAAATGAAGGATAAAACAATGCCGGATTTTTATATTATCGGCAAAGACACTTTTGTTAAGAAATATAAAATAGTAAGCGTAAAAGAATTTGAATCAAAAAACGCGAAGCTAAGGGGCAGATTATCCAATATTGAGGGGATGGACGGTTTAATTAATTCCGGCGATTATAATATTGTCGGCGCGTTAAAGACTGTTCCAGTGAAAATGATTAAAATGTCTGAAATTGATTATGCGATTGAAGATGAAGTTACAATACAATCGCCATGGGGTGAACAAACCAAACCCGCCGGAATGGACGCTTATTTGGTTTTTAATAAAGGCAAGAATCAGTATTATATGGTGAACAGCGAGAAAACAGGAAACCCCATTAATTATACACCGCAGATATTGCCTTTAAAAAAGACTTTTCGCAAATAAAAAGAAAACTATTGCAGTCGTGATTTAAACTTAAACGATAATAATCGCGCGTAAATCCAACTGAATTAAAAGGGGAAATATATGACTCTCGGCCTTTTTCATTATCAACTGTTAAGCGATATTCTTGAGCAAATTCATTATATCTACGATGAAACGGAACTTTCAAATACAGTGCTTGCTCAGCTTTCAAAGGCGCTTAATACGGAAGGAGGAACAATATTCAGCCTGATAGACGAGAAAAAAATAACTCCCCTAGCGTCTTACGGCACCGATGTAAACGAACTTAAAAAAGTCGAATTTGAATATGGCAAGGGCGTGGTCGGCTGGGTCGCGCAATATGTTCAGCCTGTAAAAGTTGATAATCCCAAGTCCGACACAAGATTTATGTGCAAAGCCGATGGAGAAACCGGCTTTAAAACCAAATCCATAATCGCTTCGCCCATTTTATCAAAGGGAAAGATTATCGGCATAATCGAGTTTTTAAATAAGAAAAACAGCTCCTTCACTGTGGCGGATCTTGAACTTATTTCCATGATAGGCAGAGAAATCGGCATAGCTTTTGAAAATGTAAAATTGATAAAAAGGATTGAGGAAAGCAGAACATATCTTAAATCCATAGTGAATGGCTTAAACGCGGGACTTATTGTGGTAAACAAAGACGATACTGTTCCCATAATAAATCCTCGCGCGGCGCAGATTCTTAAAATAAAAGCGAATCAGATAGAGGACAATAAACAAGAACTAAAAGAGCTTTTCAAACAATCCCCGGAGCTTTTCGCTCTACTCGGCAATATCTGCTCGGAATCAAAAACGATTCCTCGCGGCCAAATGAAAATTCAAATAAATAATTCTGAAATGATTCTGGGTTATTCCACTGTGCCTATACAAAATGAAAAGGGCGAATATTCGGGTATGACCTTTCTGTTTCAGAATATAACCGGCTATATCAATAAACAAACACAAAAGTGAAATTAATTACTCATCGATAATTTAATTGCCATACAATTTATGTTATTTATTAAGTTGTATGGCAGTTTTTTTATTGTTGCCTGCCGCGCTGCATTACTGCCACACTGGTTTAAGCCTTGACAGATATGGAAAAATGGTATATACTTGATAATGACAACCATTATCATTAACCCTATCACCTGAATAAGCAGGACAACCGTTTTACGAGGGAATCGCTTTAAGAAGCATTCAAGTGGATAGGGGACAGGGAGAACAGAGATATGCCAAGGGGCGACGGAAAAGGACCTCCGGGATGGAAAGGAAGATTTAGGGGCTGTGGCCATAGGTTTACAATTCCCCGGCAGGCGATAATAGAAACTCTGGAAAAAACTTCAGAGCATCTTAGCGCCGAGGATATATATCTTAAAGTCCATAAACAATATCCCAATATAGGCCTTACCACCGTATATAGAACTTTGGAAGTGCTTGCTCAAATGCGGCTTGTCTTTAAATTTGATTTTGGGGACGGCAGAGCGAGATATGAATTAAGCCATTCTGATTCCAAGAAAGATCATCATCATCATTTGGTTTGCACCAGTTGTAATAGAATAATAGACTATACGGACTTTATTGATGAGGAAGTTGAGCTTTTGAATAAAACTGAAAAGGCTCTTTCAAAAAAATTTAATTTTAAAATTTCAAATCATCTTATTCAGTTTTACGGCTTATGCGAGAAGTGTAAAAAAACAGCTGGACCGCTAGGCGGCTAGACAGCAAACCTCATGGCGCTATAGCGCTACGGGGCAAGCAAATAAACTAAGGAGGAAATTATGCCAGGAAGAAATGGAACAGGACCAAACGGAGAAGGACCATTAACGGGAAGAGGCATGGGAAATTGCCCGGACAATACGACCGATAAGAATAATCAAGACACAAATAATCAAAATCAAGGTTTAGGCAGAGGCCCCGGAAGAGGTTTGGGCTTGGGCAGAGGCCCCGGAAGAGGCATGGGTAGAGGCCCGGGCAGAGGTATGGGACAAGGCGGCGGCAGAGGCCGAGGCCGAAATTCCTAATTATAAGGCAATTATTTTTTTAAACCTATTAAGGAGACTTAAAACATGAAAATAGCAATATCAACTGAAGGTGATATGGTATCTATGCATTTTGGAAGATGTCCGTCGTTTACGATTGTTGAAATTGAAAGCGGCAAGGTCATAAGCAAATCCAGTTTGAATAATCCGGGGCATGAACCCGGCGCTATACCGAAATTCTTAAATGAAAATGGCGTCAATTGCATAGTCGCGGGCGGCATGGGCATGAGGGCTCAAGTTTTCTTTAAGGAATTCAATATACAAACAGTGCTTGGAGCGGATGGAAAAATTGAAGATGTGATTGAAAAGCTTAGGGAAGGAACTTTGGAAGGCGGAGAAAGTTCATGCAAACCGGGAGCCGGAAAAGGCTATGGTTTGGATAAAACCGAATGCGACCATCCCAATGACGAACCCCGTTAAAAGTCCCTAATGGGACAGTCGCCGAAGCTGAAAAGCAGATATTAACAAGCTTAGACAGACGATGTTTGCGACTTACTTCTAACGGGACAAGAAATTAAATAACAGTTAGTGACGGAACTAGAAAATTAAAAGCGGGTTTTTTCTCTCAACCTTGATCTTAACCTGCCGTAATTAAAGGAGAAATTAAAACTATGAAACTATGCATAACCTCACAAGGCGATAACTTGGAATCGCAAATTGACACAAGATTCGGACGATGCCAATATTTTATTATCGTCGATAGCGAAACATTGGAATTTGAAGCGATAAAGAATCCCAATATTGACGGTATGGGCGGAGTGGGAGTTCAAAGCGGTCAGCTTATGAGCGAGAAGGAAGTTAAGGCGGTTTTAACCGGCAATGTCGGACCGAACGCTTTTCAAACTTTGCAAGCGGCAAAAGTTGACATTATCACGGGAGTATCGGGCTCTGTTAAAGAAGCGATAGAAAAATATAAAACGGGAGAATTAAAACCCGTGGAAAAACCGAGCGTTGATTCCGACTTTGGAAAAAAATGATGAGAGAGTAGAAAGTAGAAATCAGAGAGCAGAATAATAAAAAACCCCATTAAAAGTCCCTAATGGGACAGTCGCCGAAGCTGAAAAGCAGATATTAACAAGCTTGGACAGACAATCTTTGCGACTTACTTCTAACGGGGCAAGCAAATAAACTAAGGAGGAATATTATGCCGGGTGGAGACGGAAAAGGTCCTTTTAGCCGAGGACAAGGCAGAGGCATGGGCAGAGGTGTTGGCGGCGGAGCGGGCGGATATTGCGTTTGCCCGAATTGCGGCGAAAAAATAAGCCATCAGCAGGGAGTTCCTTGTAATTCATTGAATTGTCCAAAATGCGGAACTAAGATGGCAAGGAAATAGCGCGGCAGAGCTGCAGTACGACAGTGTGGCAGTAACAAAAAGCAGAACTGATGACTTAAAACTGGTGTCTGGTGACTTGAGACATGTGACCTGATACCCTCCGTAGGAGGATGACTTACTAACTATGATTATTTCAATTGCCAGCGGAAAAGGCGGCACGGGTAAAACAACAGTCGCGACTAATTTGGCTTTCGCCATCGAAAAAGCCCATATTTTGGACTGCGATGTGGAAGAGCCGAATTCCCATATATTCATAAAACCTGAAATCACTTCAAAATCGCCGGTTTATATTCCGGTGCCTGAAATTGATAAATCAAAATGCGACTTTTGCGGAAAATGCGCCGAGGTTTGCGCTTATAAAGCGATTGCCGTTTTAAAAACCGATGTTTTGGTTTTTAAGGAACTTTGCCACGGCTGCGGGGCTTGCGAATATTTCTGCCAAAAAAAAGCGATAAAGGAAGTGAACAGAACCATAGGCTATATTGAAACGGGGGAAAAAGGAGATTTGCTGTTTACTGGCGGAAAATTGAATATAGGCGAGGCCATGGCCGCGCCGCTTATAAAAGAAGTGAAAAATCGCGTAAAGCCGCAAATGGCGAATATTATAGATGCGCCGCCGGGAACATCCTGTTCCATGATTGAAGCTGTAACCGCCAGCGATTTTTGCGTTCTTGTCACGGAGCCAACCCCTTTCGGCCTGAATGATATGATTTTATCCGTTGAGGTTTTGCGCAAACTTCATATTCCTTTCGGCGTTATTATTAATCGCTCGGATTTGGGGGATGATAAAACAGTCACATACTGCG
>DAOWCC010000020.1 GCA_030639665.1 Elusimicrobiota bacterium
AAAAGGAGTTCAAAAATGCATTCACTCGTTTTCATTAAACAAGTGCCTGATGCCGCTCAAGTTAGAATTAATTATGAAACGGGCACATTAATCAGGGAAGGCGTTCCCGCTATTATCAATCCGTTTGACGCTCACGCGGTTGAAGCGGCCGTCCAATTAAAAGACAAATACGGCGGCACTGTTTCGGTTATGACCATGGGCCCGCCAATGGCCGAGGAAATTTTAAAAAAATCTCTTGCCATGGGCGCGGATAACGCTTTTCTTTTAAGCGATATGGTTTTTGCCGGCGCTGATACTCTGGCCACAAGCTATGCCCTTTGGGCCGGCGCCAAAAAAGTCGCCGAAGAAGTCGGCCCCATAGATGTTTACTGGACCGGCAAACAAGCCATAGACGGCGATACAGCTCAAACAGGCCCCGGCATTGCCACAAGATTTGATATTCCCTTGGTTACTTATGCCGCTGAAATTAAAGAGGTGGATAAAAAGAATAACAAGATAAAAGTTTCAAGAGTGGTTGACGGAGGAATGGAAACGGTTGAAGTGCCCATGCCCTGCTTAATTACCGCGGAAGAAACTATCAATACCTTAAGATACGCGCCGCTTCCATATCTGATAAGAGCCGCTCAAACAGGCGTTAAATTATTAAATTCAAGTAATACTGAGATTGACGCTGACCAATGCGGTTTAAAAAATTCTCCGACAAAAGTTAAAAAAGCTTTTACCCCTCCAAAAAGAGAGCAAGGCGAAATGCTTGAAGGCAGTGATGAGAAAACTTTAGACGCTCTTTTTGATAAATTGGAGCCTATGTTAAAACAGTGTGGCAAACTTTAAGAGGCTGAAAAAATGATTAAACAAAATATACATGAATATAAAAATGTCTGGGTGTTCATAGAACACGACGCGGGTAAAATAGAACTTGTGAGCCTGCAATTATTAAGCAAAGCGAAAGAAATTGCCAGAGATTTAGCTTGCGATGTCTGCGCTTTCACAGTTGGCTCCGATATTAAAAAACTTGAAAAAGAAGTAGCCGAATATGGCGCCAAAAAGTTTTATATTATTGAAAACCCGGCGCTTAAAGACTATAGAACGGAGCCCTGGCGAGCAAGCATTTCCTATTTGATAGCCAAAAACAAACCCGCCGTGGTTTTAATAGGCGCGACAGCCCTTGGAAGAGATTTGGCCGGCACAGTCGCGACAGAATTATCCGCGGGCCTTACAGCGGACACCACCGCTCTTGATATAGACCCTCAAACCAAAAATCTTTTGATGACCCGGCCCACTTTCGGCGGCAATCTTATGGCCACCATCTTCTGCCCTGATAACAGACCTCAAATGTCAACGGTCCGGCCCGGCGTTTTTGAAGCCATCAAAAATCCTTCAAAAATGGAAATCGTAGAAGATAAATTTGAACTCAAAGAAGAAGACATTGTTAAAAAAATGCTGGAAAAAGTACAGACCGGAGAAGATAAATTGAATCTTGGTTTTTACGATATAATTGTCGCCGGCGGCAAGGGCATGGGTAAAAAAGAAAACTTCAAGTTGTTGGAAGATTTGGCCGATACTATGGGCGGGACTTGGGCCGTATCAAGACAAGCAGTTCAACTTGGCTGGGCGCATCATACAAGGCAGGTTGGACAAACCGGTCAAACGGTTCATCCCAAAATATATATAGCCGCGGGCATATCGGGCGCCATTCAGCATTTGGCGGGAATGAAATCCTCAGACATAATAGTGGCCGTAAATACGGACGACCAGGCTCCTATTTTTGAAATAGCGACTTATGGCATAGTGGGAGACGCCTTGGAAGTTCTTCCAAAATTGACCAAATTATTTAAAGGAAAACTGAAAATATGAAAAAGAAAGATTTTGATGTAATCATAGTCGGAGCGGGGCCCGCGGGAATCGCGGCCGCCTATAAGCTTGCAAGCGCGGGAGTTAAAGTTATCGTTATTGAAAGAGGCGCGTTTCCGGGAGCTAAAAATGTAATGGGCGGCATATTTTATAGAAAAGCTTTGGCGGATTTAATCCCCGACTTTGAAAAAACCGCTCCTCTTGAAAGACATATCATCGAGCAGAAAATGTGGCTTTTAAGCGAAGATTCGGTTCTTGGCGGCGGCCTTAGAAGCGAGAAATTTAATAAAGAACCCTATAACTGCTATAGCGTTTTTAGAGCTAAATTTGATAAATGGTTCGCTCAAAAAGCCATAGAAGCCGGCGCTTTAATAATCAATGAAACCGTTGTCAAAGAACCCATTGTTGAAAACGGCAAAGTCATCGGCATTAAAACCGATAGGCCCGATGGCGACCTTTATGCCGATGTGGTTATAGCGGCTGACGGCATTAATTCCCTTCTCACTAAAGCCCTGGGCCTAAGAGAAAGCATCACTCCTGAAAAAGTGGCTTTAACCGTTAAAGAAGTAATCGGCCTGCCTGAAAAAGTTGTAAATGACAGATTCGGCGTAATCAATAAACATGAAGGCGTAACCATTGAACTTACGGGACCTTTTTTTGAAGGCATGACAACGATGGGTTTTATTTATACCAATAAAACTTCCGTCTCCATCGGCCTTGGCGCTATTGTGGAAGACCTTGTTCATCATAAAGCCAATATCAATGATATGCTGGAGAAATTAAAAGCGCATCCCGCCGTAAAACCTCTTATTCATGGCGGCGAAACAAAAGAATATATGGCGCATATGATACCGGAAGGCGGTTATTTTGCCATAACCAAACTTTATACCGACGGTTTTATGGTTTGCGGCGACGCGGCCATGCTTGTAAACGCCGTGCATAGAGAAGGTTCCAATTTGGCTATTGAATCGGGAAAATTGGCGGCGGACACCTACTTGAAAGCGAAAAAGAAAGGCGATTTCTCGGCAAAAAGCTTATCCGCTTATCAAAAGAAAATGAAAAATAGTTTTGTGATGAAAGACTTAAAAATGTACAGGCATTTGCCAAAAATGATGGAAGACAAAAGGCAATTGCTTACAAAATATCCGCAATTCGCGATAGATGCCGCCTATGATATTTACAATATAGACGGCGTGGCGAAAATCGATAAAATAAAAGCCATAAAAAAGAGAGTCGCGAAGCTTGGCTATATCAGAATGGCAAAAGACGCTTTTGATATGTGGAGGAAAATACGATGAGGATAGAAGATAAACTTTATCTCATAGGTTATAAAGTTGATGAAGACGGCAGTCACTTGGAAGTTAATAAAAAGGATGTCTGCAAGAAATGTAAAAACAAAGCCTGCACATTTGTTTGCCCGGTGGATGTTTATAAATATGATGAAAAAGAAGAAAAACTATCCATTAATTATGACGCCTGCGTTGAATGCGGAACCTGTAAAATAGTCTGCGAATATATCGAATGGCGCTATCCGAGAGGCGGCTTCGGCGTGGCTTATAAATTCGGCTAACCAATACAACCCTGAGGGTTGTACTGGTTGAATAAAAACAAGGAAAAAGCGTCTTTTTTCAAAAGACGCTTTTTTTTCAGATATCGCTTATCATAATGCCATAAGTTTTCCTTTGAATTACTTCTTTATATAGGATAAAATAAAACTTATGGATATTAAAAAAATCATTCAAACTATCGAAAATAAAAAAATCCGCTTGGGCATTATCGGTTTAGGTTATGTCGGACTCCCGCTTGCCGTGGAATTTGCCAAAGCGGGCGTTAAAACCATGGGCTTTGAAATAAGCGCGTCAAAGGTTCAAGACATAACTAAAGGCAAATCCTATATTGACGATGTTCCAAATGCTATTGTAAAAAAACTATCCGCCTCCGCTCTTCTCAAAGCCACAACAAAATTTTCAGAACTAAAAAAGCAAGACTGTATTATCATCTGCGTTCCAACTCCTCTTAGAAAAAGCAAAGACCCTGATGTCTCTTATATCTTAACCGCGACAAAAGAAATAGCGAAAAATTTAAAAAAAGGGCAAATCATAATCTTTGAAAGCACCACTTATCCCGGCACCACAAGAGAATTGGTTAAGCCGATTCTTGAAGAAAAAGGGCTTAAAGCCGGAAAAGATTTCTTTCTGGCCTTTTCACCTGAAAGAGTGGACCCGGGAAATAAAACCTATACCATCAGCAATACGCCCAAAGTGGTGGGAGGTATAACAAAGGCCTGCACGCTACTTGCAACCGCTATTTACAAACTTGTGACAAATAAAGTTCTTCCCGTTTCAAATACCGAAACGGCCGAAATAGTGAAACTGCTGGAAAATACCTTTAGAGCGGTTAATATAGCCATGGTAAATGAGTTTGCCTTAATGTGCAATAAATTGAATCTTGATATTTGGGAAATCATGGAAGCCGCGGCCTCAAAACCTTTCGGTTTTATGCCGTTTTATCCCGGCCCCGGAATTGGCGGCCATTGCATTCCCCTTGATCCGCACTATTTGGGTTGGAAAATGAAAACTTTGAATTTCGAACCCAGATTTATAGAACTTGCAAGCGCCATTAATTCCCATATGCCCGAATACACCGCCAATAGAATTGCCGAACTTTTAAATATCAGAAAAAAAGCTCTTTCGGCAAGCAAGATACTTTTAATCGGCATAGCTTATAAAGCGGACATTACAGACCATAGAGAATCTCCCGCAAGAGATGTTTTCTTGCTTTTGAAGAAAACCGGGGCTACCGTAAATTATCATGACCCTTATATACCCAAAGCCAAAATAAACGGCAAAAACTATAAATCCGTTAAAATAACTATGGCCGTTTTAAGAAAATATGATTGTGTGGCAATAATGACGCGCCATAGCAATGTGAACTATAAATCAATAGTTAAGAATTCCAAATTGATATTTGACGCGAGAAACGCGCTTAAGGATATAAAAAGTAAAAAAATCTTCAAACTGTAGTATAGAGAGCAGAAATCACCCTTAGGAATCTGCGTAGTCTTTAGACTGAAAGATTCCAAGGATGCTGGTCCCGTGAACAAAGTTACACAGGGAGCTAGCAGTGAGCAGTTTACCCCGTTAAATAATTTCAGATTTTCGGGATATACAAAAATCTTAAATTACGCCTTGAGTAACAAGACGTATTTAACAGGGTGGAGAAAAAACAAAAAACCACATGTGACTTGTGGCTATTTTTTACGGAGTAAAAAAATATTATGGCTGAAGACATAAAAATACTGTGGCTTAATTTTTTGAAGGCGCTAACACGGTCAATAGTGCAAATAAATCTCTATAAACCGGAACATCCTCAAGTTCTTAGCGCTATAGAAGAAGTTACCGCCGCGCTGGCTAAAATTTTTCATATATCGGATGAACTTGCTCTTACTTTGGATAATGATAAACTGGTCATAAACAATATTCCTCTTTTATCCTCGGATAAAATTCCAAACTCAATTAAAAATATTTTCATGAAATTCCATATCCAAAGCATAACCTTCCTTAAAGGCTTAAGTGAAGCGGATATAAAAACCTTCTGTAAAATGCAATATGCCAAAACCGAACCGATAAAATTCTTGAAAGAGAATAACATAAACAAAATAATTCTCAATAAAGATATCTACACCAAAACAGAAAAAAACAAACCCGTTCAGCAAGCAAATACTCCGGGTCAAGTTCAAAAGACCGCAAGCGTTCCCACTAAATCCATAGCAAAAGAAATAGAGGAAAATTTTAAGATTGAAGCGGCATTGAATGTTTTGGCGTCAAAAGCCACACCCGATGAAACTGAACGCGACCTTATAGTAAATATCTTAATAAAAAAAATGAAAGCTGAAATGGAAAAAGAGATTCAAGCTGTCATCGCGACACATCGACGGGAAAAAAAGAAATTTGAAAATGATATAAGCAGAACGGAATCAGTAGTCTCATCCATGGGCGACGGTATTGTCACAATAGATAAAGACGGAAAAATAATAATGATGAACTCGGACGCGGAAAACATGAGCGGCAAATCGTTGAAAGAAATTTCCGGCAAGCAAATATTTGATATCTCAAATCTTGAAAATCAGATACTGACACTTGCTCAGGAAATAGGCTCTGAAGATAAAAAAGACATATCAAAAGAAATTTCTGAAAAGGGCGATAAACAAATAGCCGAAACCATCAAAAAATCAACCACCATAATACAAAATGAAGAAGGCAAGGTAGTCGGCTCCGTTTCAATTCCGACCGATGAAGCCAAACTAAAGCAAACGGAGAAACTTAAAGAAGATTTCATAGCCAATATGACCCATGAACTCCGGAGCCCTTTAACATCCATAAAAGCGGCTCTTGATCTCCTTTCAAAAGAAAAAAAGATGGAAGATTCCTCAAAAAACCTTCTGTCCACAGCCATGAGAAATTCAAATAGATTAAACGCCTTAATAAACGATATTCTGGATTTTTCAAAATTGGAATCAGGCAAAATGATTTTTCATTCCGCCCCCTCCTCTCCCGTTGAAATGGTTCATGAAGCAGTAGACTCCATGAAAGCATGGGCAAAAAGCAAAAGAATAACTCTTACGCAAATTAATGAAAAAAATCTTCCTGAAATATATGTTGACAAAAAAAAGCTTGTCCAAATTTTGATAAACCTTATTTCAAATGCCTTAAAGTTCACCTCCACGGGAGGAAAAATAGAAATAAGCGTGGACAGGGGAAAAGAAAAATTTGCGAACTCTGTTTTCTTTTCCGTTAAAGATACCGGCTGCGGAATAAAAAAAGAAAATCAAGATAAAATATTTGAAAAATTCGCTCAAGTCGCGTCAGGAGAAAAAATGAAAGGCACGGGGCTCGGTCTTTCAATAACCAAGGCCATGGTTGTCTTACAGGACGGAAAAATAAACCTTGAAAGCGAATATGGAAAAGGCTCGATTTTCAGAGTATCCATGCCTGTCTACAAAAGACAAACCAATCAACCGGTTCAGGAAACTTCACCTGAAATTGAAAACAAAAAATCTTGGTGGAGGAAACTCCTTGGAATATAAGAAAAAAATCTTAGAGTCAAAGAGTCTTTGCCTCATCAAGTGTCATGAACTAGGTGAATGACCAAATATAATTTTAAAAACAGCCTAAGATTCCGGTTTATAAGTCAAAGGGCTCAGTTTTTTGATTTTTTCTTTTCATCGTCTTCTTCCACAAACTCGGAAAAAAGTTCTTTCAAACACTCGGGGCAGAAAGAGTGTGTGAATTCGACATCCGCGTGTGAAGAGATATAGCTCTCCACCATATGCCAATAACCTTTATCATCCCTTACCTTTTTACACTTCGCGCATATAGGCAAAAGCCCCGATAATGTCTTTATTTCTTTAAGGGCCTTTTTGAGCTGAGCGATCAATTCATCTTGTTTATCACTCAATCTTTTGCGCTCTATAGCGTAAAAAATCGAGCGCGTCAGCACTTCAGAGGTGAACTGGCCCTTGACTATATAGTCCTGCGCCCCTTTCTTAACAAGTTCCAGCGCGAGCGTCTCACTATCAAGAGCCGTCAATAGTATTATGGGTGTTTGAGCGGCGACATCTTTAAGTCTCGCGAATGTATCGGCTCCCTCGGCATCCGGCAAAGAAAGATCGGAGAGAATGACATCAAATTTATCCTTTTTTAAAATTTCAAGCGCCGCTTTCATAGTATCGGCTGTTTTTATTTTCATCTCTATCGAACGCGCTTTATTCAAATCTTTCTCGATAAGAAAAATATCATCGGAATTATCCTCAACAACAAGAATCTTTATATTTTTTTTAGACATATTTTTACTCCTTATTTGTTTCCGGATTCATATTCCGGCGTCGCATTGGAAAGCAGTATCATGATAATATCCACGCGTCGTTTAAGACTTTGGCATAATAGTGAGATTAACCAGATTTAATATTATCTAATAAGATGAGGAAAAAACTCCACATCCATTTCCAACCCTTATCTTTATTTGTAAGGTAATTCAACAAATTTGGAAATATCATGTCAACCTAAAATCTTGTCTTTACTCGTCTATATGGGAGCTTACGCTTTCCCATATTGTTTATGTCCTCCAATAGTTATAAAATATAGTTGCAGGGACATTTTTGTGCGCGCCCATAGCTCAACGGATAGAGCATCGGCCTGCGAAGCTGGGGATTCAAGTTCGATTCTTGATGGGCGCACCAATTAACAAAATATCCTAAAAAAACAAACCCGCAGATTATTTCAGAACCTGAAATACGGGAACCTAAACGGAGGAAGTATGAATTCAATATTACAAGTGCCCAAACCACAAAATGAGCCTATTTTAGGTTACAGGAAAGGCTCAAAAGAAAAAAAAGAAATTAAAGCTGCATTGGCTAAAATGAAAAAAGAAGTAATTGAAATTCCTCTTATTATAGGGGGAAAAGAAATCCGCACCGGTAATATGGGCGAAATAAGAATTCCTCATGACCATAAACATATCATCGCAAAATATCATAAAGCCGGAAAAAAAGAAATTGAGATGGCGGCTCTTGCCGCAAGAGAAGCAAAAAGCGATTGGGACAATATGCCTTTCGGTCAAAGAGCGGCCATATTTTTGAAAGCGGCTGAATTATTGGCGGGTCCCATGCGCGCCACCTTAAATGCCTCAACTATGCTTGGCCAATCCAAAAATGTTTTTCAAGCTGAAATAGACGCAGCTTGCGAACTTATTGATTTTCTTAGATATAATGCTTTCTATGCTGAAGAAATATATAAACAGCAACCCTTTTCTCCTCTAGGCACTTGGAATTATGTGGATTATAGGCCGCTTGAAGGATTTGTTTTCGCCATCACTCCTTTTAATTTCACATCAATCGCGGGCAACCTTTCAGCCGCTCCCGCCATAATGGGCAATACGATATTATGGAAACCGGCATCCACAGCCGTGCATTCGGGTTATTATCTTATGAAACTTTTCCAAGAAGCCGGAATGCCTGATGGCGTAATCAATATGATTCCCGGTTCGGGCGCGGAAGTGGGCGGACCGGTTTTGGAACATAAAGATTTCGCCGGCATCCACTTTACCGGCAGCACGGCGGTATTTAAAGGAATGTGGGCAAGCGCGGTTAGAAATTTGGATGTTTACAAATCTTATCCCAGAATAGTCGGAGAAACCGGCGGAAAAGATTTTATATTCGCGCATTCAAGCGCGGACCCCGTTGCGCTTAAAACCGCCCTTATAAGAGGCGCTTTTGAATATCAAGGACAAAAATGTTCCGCGGCATCGCGCGCTTATATTCCAAAATCTTTATGGTCGGAAATTAAAGACGACTTGGTAGCTCAAATAAAGACCATCAAAATGGGAACCGTCGACGACTTTACCAATTCAATGAATGCCGTTATAGATGAAGCTTCTTTTGATAATATTAAAACCTATATCCAATGCGCTAAAGACGCCGGTGACGCTAATATTTTGGTGGGAGGAAAATGCGATAAAAAAGAAGGCTACTTTATTGAGCCAACCGTTATTGAAACCTCTTCACCCTGTTTTAGAACCATGCAAGAAGAAATCTTCGGACCCGTAATAACCGTTCATCCTTATGATGACGATAAGTTTGAGGAAACGCTTAAAATCTGCGATGAGACTTCTCCTTACGCTTTAACGGGCGCGGTAATATCTCAGGACAGACAAGCGATAATCACAGCCATGAAAGACTTACGCAATGCCGCGGGTAATTTCTACATCAATGATAAGCCGACGGGCGCGGTGGTTGGACAACAGCCTTTTGGCGGAGCGCGGGGTTCGGGAACAAATGATAAAGCGGGAAGCATGCTTAATCTTATCCGCTGGGTTTCACCCAGAACGGTTAAGGAAACTTTTGTCCCCGCCACGGATTATAGATATCCGTTCATGGAAGAGAAGTAAGCTCCATAGGACTTTATACCAAACGGAACGAAACAATCAAGAATAAAAAGCCGGAGGATTTTTTCCTCCGGCTTTTTTTAAATTAGCCACCTTTGACAGCGACTTTTCTTTATCCTGTCAAAATCCCCCTAACCCCCTTTGCAAAAGGGGGAAGATTTACTCCCCTCTTTGTTAAAGAGGGGCAGGGGGAGATTTGTTTTGCGCCTTTTTCGCTTTTTGCGCCTACTTTGAAATTCCTATACATTAACTTATGATTCTAAAGCCTTATTTATTATCGAATACTTCTCTGATTTTTTGGCCCAATTCCTTATAACCAAAAGGTTTTTGAATAAAATTTATATCTTTATCCGATATATCATCGGTTGAGATAATACCGTCGCTATAACCCGACATATAAAGAACTTTTATTTTTGGTTTTACAGCCTTAAGCTCTTTAGCCACTTGGATGCCGTTCATCTCCCCCGTCAGCATGATATCCGTAAACAATAATTGAATATCTTTATGCTTTTTAAAGATTTCTTTGCATCCTTGCGCGTCCAAAGCCGTAAACACCTTATAGCCGTATTGTTCAAGTATTCTTTTAGCCACTCTCATGATATCTTCATCATCTTCAACCAAAAGTATTGTTTCTTTTCCCTTTAACAATTTGATATCCTTAAGAATTTTTTTTGATTCAACCTTAACAACCTTTCCTTTGGATTTTTTTAAGAATATTTTAAATGCGGTGCCTTTGCCAATTTCACTATACACTGAAATATTGCCGCCGTTTTGTTTGACTATTCCATAAACGGTTGAAAGGCCCAACCCCGTGCCTTTATCTTTTTCTTTTGTGGTAAAAAAAGGATTAAATATTTGTCGAACGGTTTCTTTATTCATGCCGGCTCCACTATCACTTACCGACAACAGAACATACTCTCCCGCTTCAAAATCCTTATGAATGTCGGCATAATCTTTTGTGATATTCATATTTAAAGTCTCAATTATAAACTTTCCGCCATTCGCCATAGCGTCTCGGGCATTGGCGGCCAGATTTAAAATGATCTGTTCGATTTGCACCGGATCAACTTCAACATTTCCAAGCTTTTTATCGAGAATACATTTAAGCTCGATGTTTTCACCAATCAAGGGTTTTAATAATTTTTCAATATTTAAAATCAAATCATTTAAATTCAGTATTTCAGACTTAATCGGCTGCTCGCGGCTAAAAGTCAAAAGCCGCGACACAAGGTCTTTCCCTCTTAAAGCGGATTTTTTAATTTCGTTGAAATTATCAATCAATTGTTTTTTTCCGGGCAGGGCCTCGCCGGAAAATTCGCTGACACTTAAAATAGGCGTTAAAAGATTATTAAAATCATGGGCGATGCCTCCGACAAAACTGCCCAAAGCTTCCATTTTTTGAGATTGTAAAAGCTGCTCTTGAAGCTTTGCTTTTTCCGCTTCCATCTTTTTTTGTTCTGAAACCTCCCTTATATTGGCCTGAACAAATATTTTTTTATTATATTTAAAACATGTCAATAAAACCATCGCGGGAAAAACATCTCCGCTTAATCTCTTATGAGTCCAATCAAAAAGATAAGAACCTTCTTTAATCACGCGCTCAATGATTTTTTTTGCTTTGTCCTCGGATAATTGTCCGTCGGACTGGAACTTTGGAGAATATTCCCAAGGATAACCGGCCACAAAACCTTTTTCATCTTTCATATTAAAAAGCTTTATAGCCGCCTTATTTCCGGAAGTGAATTTCCAATCCGGAGCCGCGAGTATCATAAGAGCGTCTCTGGAAGATTCAAATAAACTCCTGAATTTTTCCTCACTTTCTTTCAGCAAAATTTCCTTATCTCTTCTCTCCGCAATATCATACATATGACCGATTATGGAATCGACTTCTCCATTCTTGCAAATTACTCCGGCTCTGTGCTCGCCATAGAAAAAAGTTCCGTCCTTTTTTTTAAATCGCAGTATAATTGACTTCACAAACTTGCCCGTTTTTATTCCATTTTCAAAAATCTTCAGCATAAATTCAATATCATCGGGATGAATAAAATCTGTCATGGATTTCCCTATGATTTCTTTCGGTTTATAGCCGTATTTTACGGCATTATTATTTATAAATGTTATTATGCCCAGTGAATTTATGGTGGTAACCAAGCCATCACTGCAATCAACCATTGACTTGAATTTTTCTTCACTTTCTTTTAACAGATTTACTGAAACTTTTATTTGCTCAGCATCTTTATCTATCCACTCTCTTAGATAAGCAATCAATGCTCCTATAATTATAAAAGCCGAAGCTCTCAAAATCGTATTATAAATATCATTACCTGTTCCAAATTCATAGAAATGAATGCTGACCAAAACTATAGATAGAAAAAACGGCGCAAATAAGCCTTTCCTTTTCCACCACATAGTCGCCAATATAATCGGAATATAAAAGAAATGAGTAAATAAAACTTCTCTCTGAAGCACTAAATTAAAATAATATGTTAAAAAAAGGCAAAAACCCAGCATTGCGGTCATTACCGCGATTTTTAATTTATTTTCATATTTAAAAATTTTTCGAATTAAAAAGTTGCCTGACATTATTCCCCCCCCAAGAAACAAAATTTCGTTGTTCAGCGCTTCCCATTTGGATACCAATATAGAATAACAGGTAATGTATACATTGTCAATAAGGGTTTATGGTAACTAATAAAAACGCACTATTTATTATAATCTATATCTTAGGTAGGGACTCACATCAATACATGTTTCTTTGGCAAAAACTTATTGACATGAATATATACAAAAAAATCGGAAAGCGGATGCTAACCTCGAGAAAAGCTCTTCAATTAACGCAGGAAAATGTAGCCGAAGCTGCGGAAATAGAAACTTCTTTCTATGGACAAATTGAAAGGGGAGCAAATATACCAAGTATCCTGACGCTCAGCAAAATAGCGAGCGCTTTAAATATTGAAATTTCGGATTTATTCCCATCTTCTCTTAAAAGCCAATGCCTGCTGACAAAAATTATAATCCGCATGATTAAAAAACTTTCAGCGAAAGACAAACTCCTTATCATAGATCTACTGCAGAAATTATCTACACATCTTAAGAACCATTAACTTAAAGCTTAAAAGTTATGTTGAATATTTTTTGTAATGGAATTAGCCAGGAGCGCATTATATAAGGAAAATCCTCTTTTTGATTTCGCTTCCCTATGTCAAATCAATTATATTCCATTTGTTTTGATAAAGTTTGAGCAATTTTCTTCTTAAAGGAAAATTTTCTCTTTTCAAAAGATTGGGGTCATTTTTTAAAAGTTCATCTTTATCTTCAATGGCTTTTTTGAGCATATCCGAATCCCTTAAAATATCGGCTATTTTAAAATCCATATCGCCATGCTGGCGAATACCTAAAACATCGCCCATGCCTCTTATATAACTGTCTTTTTCGCTTATCTCAAAACCGCTTGAAGTTGAACACATGGCGTTTATCCTTTCTCGGGCATCCGGCGTTAGATTATTGCTTATGAGAAAACATTTTGATTTATATTTGCTTCGTCCCACTCTGCCGCGCAATTGATGCAAACTGGCCAAACCGAATCTTTCGGCATTGTTTATAATCATAATGGCCGCGCCCGGCGCGTCCAAACCGACTTCAACCACTGGAGTCGCCACCAAAACATCTATCTTTTTATTTAAAAATTCTCCCATAATCCGTTTTTTCTCCGCGCTTTTCATACGGCCATGAAGCATAGCTGTTTTATAATCTTTAAAAATAATCTTAACTTTCTCGAACTCTTCCTTCACGGATTTTAAATCCGCCACTTTGGACTCTTCGATAATCGGATAAACTATATAGGCCTGCCTGCCTTTTGAAAGCTCAATACGGGTTTCTTTAAAAGCCGTATCTTCTTGAACACTTGAAGTTTCAACCTTTTGGCGTCCAGGAGGCATATCCTTTAAAATGCTAAGCTCCAAATCTCCATAAAGAGCGAGAAACAGCGTTCTTGGTATGGGCGTTGCCGTCATTACCAGCATATCCGCTTTCTCCCCCTTATGCCTTAAGGCGGCTCTCTGCCTTACGCCGAAGCGATGCTGTTCATCTATAATCATAAGTTTTAAATTTTTAAATTTAACACTTGGCTCAATAATGGAATGAGTGCCGATAACAATATCCACTTCTCCTTTGGCAATTTTATCAATGACCTTTTTTCTTTGAACGGGACTTAATTTTGAAGTTAAAATCTCAAATCTAACCGGTAAATTCTTAAGATATTTTTCAAAAGTCATAAAATGCTGTTCGGCAAGTATTTCAGTGGGCGCCATAAAAGCGCTTTGATAGCCGTTTTCAGCCGCCAGCAAAAGAGCGCTCATGGCGATAACGGTTTTACCCGAACCCACATCTCCCTCAAGCAATCTTGACATGGGGGAAGGTTCGCGCATATCTTTGAAAATTTGATTTATGGCCGTTTTTTGAGAATCGGTAAAATCAAAGCCCAACTTCTCTTTAAAAGGAGTAAGGATATTTTTCTTTAAATCATAACCATAGCCTTTTTTAATATTTCTGGTCTGCCGCCTTTTTATGGCCCAAGCCATGGTAAGAAGAAACAGCTCTTCATAAATAAATCTTTTTTTCGCCCGCTTGAGCTCTAAAAGATTTTCAGGAAAATGCAAAGCCTTGAGAGCCAGCGGCGCGGTTAATAGCCCTCTTTTTGCCAATAATTCAAGCGGCAGGGCCTCGGGCAATTCTTGAGCATAATTTAACAATGAAAAGTAAACAGCGGAGCGCATAAACTTGGCGCTAAGCTTATCCGTCAAAGGATAAACCGGAACAATTCTATTGATATGCGCTCTTTGAGCGCGCTCATCCGTTTCGAGATAATATTCTTCAACTCTTATTTTAAACTTAAATAAAGGATCTTCGGGCTTTCCCACCAACCATATTTTAATTCCCGGTTTGATATCCCGGCGGATTTGGCTAAAGACATCATATCTCGGATTATGTCTTTTAAACCAGACAGCCTCTATTTCTTGAGCGCCATTTGAGATTATCGCCCTAAATATTCTCAGTGAAGAAGATGTATATAAATCTTTTATACTCTGAATTTTACCGAAAAAAACATAACTATCCTGAAAATCATCATTTAGGTCTTTTTCTTTCTCAAGTTTTCTATCCTGCCATTTAACGGGGAAATACGCCATTAAATCATTAATGGAGAAAACACCCACTTTTCCCAAAATCTCGGCTTTAATAGGACCTATGCCCTTTAAATATTGCACTGAACTTGTAATATTCATAATTTAACCAAAATCATTGTTCACTATGCCTGATATTTTGACCCTACCACCTGCTTGCAAATCGAAGATTTGCCTTCAGCAAATAAGCAGGTGGTAGGGTGACATTATAACCAATATTCATATTCATATAAAAATAGTATAATTATTTTATTAATTTGATTATCGGGGGTTGTATTATGCAATGTAAAATTCTTCTTATTGATGACGATAAAGAGCTGCTTGCGATTACAAGACGCTATCTTGAAAATCACGGACTTAAAGTAGCTTATTCTTCAAACCCTTTAAAGGCCGTAAAAACATTAACCGAAACAAAAAAAGATAAGCCTGATTTAATTATAACTGATGCCGAAATGCCGGAACTTGACGGCTTTAATGTATGCAGAATAATAAAAAACACTCCCAGCTTATCCAAGATACCCATAATAATGATATCGGGCAAAAAAATTAAAGAAGAAGATATGCTGACCGGTTATGCCAAAGGCGCCGATGATTATCTGGTTAAACCCTTATCTTTTCCCATACTTTTGGCAAAAATAAAGATTCTTTTGGCTCAACAGGATGAATACTCAAAACATAAAAGAACCATAAAAGAATGGGATATGTTTATAGACCGCGATGAAAGAATACTAAAAATAAAAAATAAGAAAATCAAACTGACAAGAAAAGAATTCGATTTACTTGTTATACTGCTGTCAAAACAAGGAAAAATAGTAAGCGTGCCGTACCTATTGGAAGCCATCTGGGGCTATGACTCCGAGCTTTATAATGATTCGCATACGGTGGAGGTTCATGTTTCAAGCCTCAGGAAAAAAATTGGTCCGAATATAGCGAAACATATCACGAAAATAACCGGCCACGGTTATAAAATGGAATAAAAGAGACTATCCGATATGAAACCTCAAAAAAAATACCAAGGCGGATTCGCGGCCATTCACGCAAAAATCACACAGCCGGATAAATCATCTTCCGATTTTGACTCGATAAAAGATATTGAAACGGAGCTGGCGCTAAATAAAATATTGGATTTTTCTTTTTCATCCGAAACTATTGAGGAGTTCTTTCAACAGTCTCTCATCGAAATTGGAAAATTTTACTGGCTGTGCGCGGACGCGAAATGCTCAATATGTCTTCTTGATTCCGCTAAAAAAAACCTGCTTTTAATCGCTCATAAAAATCTTACCGGCCGTGAAATAAAAAACTGCGCCTTAATTCCCTTAATCGGAAAATTTAAAAATGAAATGGAAATACCGGGAATAAAAACCCGCGGCCACTTAATTAACACAATGTCCGAATATTTTATCGGTGGTAAAAAAGAACCTGTTAATCGCTATATACTAAACCTGAAACGCGGAACTCAAACTCCGGGTATAATTTATGTGCAAACAAAATATGAATTAAACAAAGATAAATCGGCGTCCAGATTCATCACGGCATTCATAAATCTGGCGGCCGATACCATCATAAGAAAAGAAAATGAAGCCGCGCTTATTTTTGAAAAAAAAGCGAATGATTCAATAGCTGAACTTTCAAATATATATTTATCTTCCGCTGAAATTTCCATCACTGACATCTCGGACATGGTTTTGGAAAAAGCTAAAGAACTTACGAAAAGCAAACTCGGCCTTGTGGGCCATGTTGACCAAAAAACGGGACATATGATTATCCCCACTTTAACCAAAGATATTTGGAAAAAATGCCGAGTAAAAAACAAATCCACTGTATTTGAAAAGCTCACCGGTTTATTGGACTATGTGCTAAAAACAAAAAAACCTTTTATGTCCAATAATCTAAAAGACAACCCTCATTCAAAAGGCGCGCCGAAGGGTCATCTAAAAATAGAAAAATTTCTTCTGGTTCCGGCTGTCTTTAATAATAAACTTATCGGCATGCTTGCCATTGCAAACGCCAAAAAAGATTATAATCAAACGGATTTGGCCTATATGAAAAGATTGGCTG